>JAURHO010000035.1 GCA_030833265.1 Crocinitomicaceae bacterium
GCAGCCGCAATAACCGTATTGGTAAAAAGCTGCGTGTCGACTACTTGTGAGCAAGAAAAAGTAAAGATGAATCCACCCGGCTTAATTTGACGGATGGCATGTGCATTGAGTCTTTTGTAACCTTGGATTGCTTGGTGTCTTTTATCGCGGTGCTTGGCAAAGGCTGGCGGATCCAACACAATGATATCGTAGTCTTCGGGTAAATCTTTCATGTAGTCCATGGCGTCGTCAACAATCGAAGCATGCTTGCTTTGAAAACCATTTAAAGCCACGTTATCGTCGGTTAAGGCAATTGCCTTTTTTGAACTGTCGAGAGAATGCACCAGTTCAGCTTTATTGTTCAAAGCTTGAAGACTAAAGCCTCCTGAATAACAAAAAGTGTTGAGTACTTTTTTGCCATTTGCGTATTTGCCGAGCAAAGCGCGGTTTTCACGTTGGTCAATGAAGAATCCGGTCTTTTGTCCGTTGATCCAGTCAATATGGTACTTGACACCATTTTCCAGCGCTAAATGCGGAACTTCTGCTTTGCCAAACAGATAGGCATCTTGTACCTCTTGGCGTTTTGGTAAGGTATCTGACGATTTTGAATAAACAGCTTTGAGATCCTTACCCATTACTTGAACCAATGCAGCAGCAATGAGCTCAACTTGTTTGTACATCCCTATTGAATGACATTGTATCACGGCCACACCGGCATAATAATCGATAATGAGCCCAGGCAATTGATCGCCTTCACCATGACAAAGTCTGAAGATATTGTTGTCTTTTCTGAGTAGCCCAATTCTTTTACGCAACTCAAAAGCATTTGATAAACGACGCTCATAAAAAGCTTGATCAATGGTTTCGTAATCGAAACTCAGCATTCTGACAGCAATAGTAGCGTGTTGATAATGCCCAACACCTAAAACTTGCTGTTTTTTTGTGGTCAAGCAAACGATGTCGCCATCTTGTAGTTCAGTCGTTTCATCTGCAATGGCACCTGAAAAAACCCAGGGGTGTTTTCTGAGAATGGATTGTTCTTTGCCTTTGGTAATGGTCAGAAGGGGATATAACATGTGCAAAAATAGCTTGAAAAAGCGTACATTTACCAAAAATCAAGATATGGCTAACAAACGCATCCTCAAGAGAAATATCAACGAAATGGTATTTGACGTTGTAGAAGAATGTTTCTTTTTCGAAATGACAGCACCGTCAAAATCAGATAAATCTGCTCAACTCATCGATGAAGCAGCTGATTTTCAAGATGCCATGCTTACTAAAATCAATAAGGCAAAAGGCAAAGCTGAGTTCAGAGCAATTGCTACTGAAGTAGAAGCAAAAGCAGTTTACTTTGTTGATGCCCTCAACGGACTCAACAAATAAGTCAAGTCTATGCTTGGCATAGATACCTTTTCTTTAGCATTAATTTTGGCGGCCCTCATGATCCTGCTCTGGATCACTGAGTGGATTCCAATCTACCTCACTGCTTTATTTCCAATTTTACTGGGTGTACCTTTGGGTTTGCTTACCCCGAAAGAATTAGCGGGTTGCTACGGCGACGCCAACATTTTTTTGTTTTTTGGTGGTTTTGTTTTGGCTCTTGGTCTAGAAAAATGGGGTGTTCACGAACAAATTGCCCGTCGCATCATCCATATTGTCGGTGACAAAAAATCGAATATCCTACTTGGTTTTATCCTCAGCACAGGTCTTATTTCCATGTGGATTTCAAATACGGCAACTGCACTTATGATGCTACCAATGGCAGTTGCGGTTATTGAAGCTATGCCTGTTCCGCACCGCGATTCAAGGTTCAGTGCATTACTAATGCTTTCCGTAGCCTACGCGTCAAATATTGGTGGTGTGGGCACCTTGATTGGCTCGCCACCCAATACGCAAATGGCCTCTATTCTTGCCGAAAACTTCCACATTCAGGTTAGTTTTTTAGACTGGATGAAGATCGGCTTACCTTTGGCACTTACCCTCTTGCTCCTGATGTATCTATTTTTTCATTATTTGCTAGGCCCGGAGCGCAAGGATGTTCACGATTTACATTTTCATACGCTACCTTGGTCGAAGCCACAAAAACGTGTGCTCTGGATTTTCTCTGTTGTCGCTGCGCTTTGGATTTTCAGAGAACCAATTGTTGCTTGGACAGGTATTCCGTATCGGGATGAGAACGCTGCTATTCTCGGAGCGTTGGCTTTATTTCTACTGCCTAACGGCCAAGACAAGCAAACTTTATTGAAATGGTCCGACACTGAGAAACTACCTTGGGGTATACTTTTATTGTTTGGCGGCGGCTTGGCTTTAGCAGCCATGCTCGAAAAAAATGGGATATTAAAAAGTTTATCGGCCTATTTTAACTTTGCTGATGGTATCAATCCGGTGCTTTTAATTGTATTATTAACAGCATTAGCGATTTTTATATCTGAGGTCCTATCAAATTTAGCCATGGTCACCGTATTTATCCCAATTGTTGGCGTTTTTGCCGAACAAACCAATACGGCCCTATTCCCTTTAGCAATGGCGCTTACCTTAGGTGCGAGCTTAGCGTTTATGATGCCCGTTGGCACACCGCCAAATGCTATTGTCTTTGGTTCAGGTTATCTAAAAATCAAGCAAATGGTACGTATCGGTTTTGTCCTGAACATCATTAGTCTGATTCTAATTAGCGTTTTTATTGTTTTATTACATTAATTGAAACAATATTATTATTTTTCCTAGCTAAACCAAAAATATGCTTACTGTAGATTGCCTGTTTGATGTCCCAAGACATCAGCTAAAAAATTATCCGAATGCCAATATGTTTGTCACCAAAACTGCTGGTATATGGGTGCCAATTTCGACTGCTGATTTTTTAGACGCAGCGATGCAAGTTTCCAAAGGGCTTATTGCACTTGGCGTAAAGGCCGGTGACCGCGTAGCCGTTGCTAGTAATAATCGTGTAGAATGGAATGTGCTCGACATTGCTGTGCAGCAAGTGGGGGCTATTTTAGTGCCGCTTTACCCCAATATCTCTGAGTCTGATTATCGTTTTATTTTGAATGATGCGGGTGTAGAAATTTGCGTGGTATCGAATCAAGAATTGGCGGATAAGATTACTCATATTAGAGCAGAGGTTCCGACCTTAAAGTATTTGTTTTCCTTTGATCAACTTCCGAATTGCCCGCATTGGTCTGATATTGAAGCTAACAAAGGAAGTGTGGAGCAACATGAAGTTGAAGAGCGCATGAAAGCAGTCAAAGCAACTGATTTAGCTACAATTATATATACCTCAGGCACAACTGGTAATCCGAAAGGTGTCATGTTGTCGCATGCTAACATTTTGTCTACTGTTGCGGCATGTATTGACCCAATTCCGGCAGACAAAAATTCGAAAGTACTGAGTTTCTTACCAGTCTGTCATATTTATGAGCGCATGCTCCATTACCTCTATATGTATATTGGCTGCTCTATTCACTTTGCTGAATCTATGGACACCATCGGAGACAACATACGCGAAGTGAAGCCCGATGTGTTTTCAGCAGTACCAAGGCTCATTGAGAAAGTATTTGATAAAATCATGGCCAAAGGAGAAGAGCTTTCCGGAATTAAAAAAGCACTCTTTTATTGGGCAGTTGATGTTGCCGAAGCTTACGATGTCGTTGGAAAGTCACCCTTTTACAAAGTGAAGTTAGGGATTGCTCGCAAGCTTATTTTTTCCAAATGGCAAGAAGCACTTGGCGGTAATGTCAAAGCAATTGCTTCAGGTTCTGCCGCTTTGCAACCAAGACTAGCGCGCATCTTTTTAGCCGCAAACATTCCAATTTTGGAAGGATACGGCCTCACGGAAACTTCTCCTGTCATCAGTGTCAATAATTTCAATACAGGTATCAGAATTGGTTCGGTTGGCCCTCTCGTTGATAAAGTTCAAGTTAAAATTGCGCCGGACGGTGAGATTCTTGTGAAAGGACCCAATGTAATGATGGGTTATTACAAGAATGACGAAGCTACAAAAGAAGTCTTTGATGCCGAAGGTTGGTTCTGCACAGGCGATATCGGCGAATTCCAGGAAGGCAAATTCTTGCGAATTACAGATCGTAAAAAGGAGATATTTAAAACTTCAGGTGGCAAATATATTGTGCCACAGGCCATGGAAAATAGGCTCAAACAATCGCGTTTCATTGAGCAAGCGATGGTTATCGGAGAAGGGGAGAAGTTCCCAGCGGTGCTCATTGTACCCAATTTTGCTTTTGTCAAAGAATGGGCAAAACGTCACGAAACAAATTTAGATGCGAGCAGCAATGCCGAGATCATTACCCAAGAAATATTGATCAAACGTGTCCAAGAAGAACTCAATGAAATCAATAAAGAGTATGGTTCATGGGAGCAATTGAAGCAGTTTAAATTGTTGCCTAGTGAATTTACGATTGAAGGGGGAGAGTTGACTCCAACACTTAAATTCAAACGCAAGAAAATCCTTGAAAAATATCAGGAAGTTTACAAGCAGATTTACCCTGCTTAACTCAACTTTTAAGACATAAAAAAGCCGGCTAATTAGCCGGCTTTTTTTATTGAGGTGTGTTTAAATTATTGCTTCCCTGCAGAACAGCAAGACTTTTGCGTTGTGCTAGAAGAAGAACAACCTGATTTTTGTGTTTGACTAGAAGAAGAGCAGCAGCTTCCGCTTTTTTTCTTCTTTTTACGCTTGTCGTCGTCTTTTTTAGAGATTTCAATTCCGTTTACAGCTGCATAAGCTGTAGTTGCCATTGATCCTACAAAAGTAGTAAGGGCGATTGCTACAAATACTTTTTTCATGGTGTGTTTTTTTATAAAATTACAAATTAATTCAAACTTCCAAGCTTGGTCAGTTTGGCTTTTACTTTTTGATTCAATTGCACATCAATTTTCGTGCCTAGGGGTAAGAATAAATCTACACGAGAACCAAATTTAATAAAACCGAATTCAGCTCCTTGTTGGGCTTTATCGCCCTCTTGTGCATAATAGCAAATTCGTCTGGCTAAGGCGCCGGCAATTTGTCTGAATAAGATTTCCTGACCGTTAGCGTTTTTAACCACGCAGGTGCTGCGTTCGTTGTCGGTGCTGCTTTTTGGATGCCAGGCAACTAAAAATAGGCCAGGGTGGTATTTGGTATAGGTTACCTCTCCGCTTATTGGATAATAATTGGCGTGGACATTTAAAGGAGACATGAAAATTGAAACTTGAAGTCGTTTGTCTTTGAAATATTCAGTTTCCTCAACTTCTTCAATCACCACAACTTTTCCGTCGGCGGGGCAAATGATATCGAGCGCTCCACCAGTGCAAGTTCTGCTTGGGATTCTAAAAAATTGAACCACTAAGTAAAGAAGTACGACAAAACCAAGTTCAAGAAAAACAAAGAGGCCAAAAAGTGCTTCGAAAAGTAGGTAATAGTTGAGGGCGCTGAGGCCAAGGAACAGTCCAAAACTGCCAAGCATTATAGAACGTCCTTCTCTGTGAAATGTCATCATCGCCAATAAAGATATATAATGGACCAACAATAAAAAAATGGAATGGCAAATAAGGCAGCGTCAAAACGATCGAGCACACCTCCGTGACCGGGCAGAATTGTTCCGCTGTCCTTGATGCCTAAACTGCGTTTGAATAAGGATTCAAGCAAGTCTCCGAAGATAGCACAAGGTGCAATGATGATGGCAGAAATAACCCAGAATAAAATTTCTCCTTGGTTAATGTAAGCGCCAATAATAAAACCTAAAAGAACGGTGAAGAACAAACCACCAATGGTGCCTTCCCAAGTTTTTTTCGGTGAAATGCGTTCGAAGAGTTTGTGTTTACCTAGCTTTCTTCCGGTAAAATAAGCAAAGGAATCGTTGGTCCAAATCAAAAGGAACATCCCGAGTACTTTAGGTAATGGGGAGGTATCTCTTACGTGTAAATCAATGCTGAGGTAAAAAGGCACCACCACGTAAATGATCCCAAATACCAGCACAGAAATATTGAGTAAGGGGTGTTGTGCTTGGCCCAAAGTTCATTGAGAATGAGTGTAAAGAATAAAGGGAATATGAGCGTCAGCGAGATGACCGAATACCACTCAAAGCTGATTCCGACCAGTAACACATAGATGAATATGCCGATGAAGAGCCCGATTTCTTTAGAAACCTCAACAATTTCGTGGTTTTTAAAAAAGCGGTAAAACTCCCAGAGGCCAACCACCATGAAAAAAGAGAAAACCAGCGCAAAGATATATGGGTTCCAAAGCATAGAACCAATCACCACCACCCCAAAGATGCTGCCTGTTATGATTCTTTGCCCAAGGTTTCCCAACATATTTTAAGCGGTGGTTTCTTCTGAATTTTGAGTATCGCCACCTTCAGCTCCTGATTCATTGTGCTCTTCCGATGGATTTTCAGGAGTTGTTTCAGCAAGTTCTCCAGCAGCTTCTGCAGCAACTTCAGGTTCTGTTTGCTCTGGTTCAGGGTCCCAAGGACGTTTTCCAAAAACAGCCTCGAGGTCTTCTTTAAAGATCACTTCTGAGGTTAATAGACGACTAGCTACTTGTTCGAGTTGTTCTTTGTGTTCGCCGAGTAATTGTAAAGCTCTTTGATACTGGCTTTCAATGAGTTTGCTTACCTCTTCATCGATAATTTTTGCAGTGTCATCAGAATAAGGTTTGGTGAAAGCATCGCGACCTTGAGAATCGTAATAGGAAATATTACCAACGCGTTCGTTCAGACCATAGATCGAAATCATGGCATAAGCTTGTTTGGTAACGCGCTCGAGGTCAGATAGTGCGCCGGTAGAGATTTTATTGAAAATCAATTGCTCTGCGGCTCTTCCACCGAGTGTGGCACACATATCGTCTAGAAGTTGCTCAGTGGTAGTGATACTGCGCTCTTCAGGTAAATACCAAGCCGCGCCCAAAGATTGTCCGCGTGGAACAATGGTTACTTTGACCAAAGGATTGGCATATTGTAGCAACCAAGAAACAGAGGCATGACCCGCTTCGTGGAAGGCAATCGTTTTCTTTTCTTCAGGGGTAATGATTTTATTTTTCTTTTCAAGCCCACCAATGATTCGATCGACAGCGTCGAGGAAGTCTTGTTTTTCAACGTGTTTTTTGTTGTGACGTGCTGCAATTAGAGCGGCTTCGTTACACAAATTAGCGATGTCTGCACCTGAGAAACCAGGTGTTTGCTTTGCTAGGAAATCGACGTCAATTTCGGTAGAAAGCTTGATTGGTTTGAGATGTACACCAAAGATTTCTTTGCGCTCATTGAGGTCTGGCATGTCGACGTAAATCTGACGATCAAAACGACCAGCACGCATGAGTGCACTGTCAAGAACATCGGCACGGTTGGTGGCCGCCAAAATTATGACCCCAGAGTTGGTGCCAAAACCATCCATTTCAGTTAAGAGTTGGTTGAGTGTGTTTTCGCGTTCATCATTGGTGTTAAAACCATTGTTTTTGCCGCGCGCTCTACCGATAGCGTCAATTTCATCAATGAAAATGATTGAAGGCGATTTTTCTTTGGCTTGGCGGAAGAGGTCACGAACACGTGATGCACCCACCCCGACAAACATTTCTACGAAGTCAGAGCCTGAGAGCGAAAAGAAAGGCACTTTGGCCTCGCCAGCAACGGCCTTAGCTAAAAGCGTTTTACCGGTTCCTGGAGGGCCAACAAGTAAGGCTCCTTTTGGAATTTTCGCACCGAGTTCGGTATATTTTTTAGGATTTTTTAGGAATTCTACAATCTCGACAATTTCTTCTTTAGCGCCTTGAAGACCTGCAACATCTTTGAAGGTAACGTTGGTGCTTTTGCCTTTTTCATAGACCTGCGCGCGAGACTTACCGATATTGAAGATTTGGCCACCGCCTCCACCAGCTCCGCCACCGCCAGACATGCGGCGCATGACAAACATCCAGATCAAGACAATGATTCCGAAAGGAAGTAAGTAACCTAAGATTTGAGCAATCCAGTTGGTTTCAATGACGTTTTCGTAGTCACTGTATTTGCGGTCATCGAGGGCTTTTTCAAAATTAGCGTGATTACCGATGTTTTCAAGTTCAAAAACCAAGCGGTTTAAGTCTTTTTGCTTGCCATTGACAACCTTACGCATGTTGGGAAAGTCAAGCTTCTTATGCGTATTGATGTACTGAACACCTTCTTTGCGCAATTGGAAACGCGCTGAGCTTTGGTTGATGATTTTGATGTTTTTTACGCCTTTTGCTTCAACCAATTCTAGCAAACTTTCTTTGTATTTGATAGTGGTGCTGGTTTCGCTATTGACATAGAGGTGCGTGCTCACGAGGATGATCACGAACGCAATGTAAATCCAGTAGACGGATAGCGGATTTTTTCTTTTTTCTTCTGACATATGGAGAGGTCTTAAATATTTGGAACATCAGTTCTTTTGGCATCGGCCCAGAGGTCCTCGATGTCGTAAAACGAGCGCGCGTCTTTGTAAAAGATATGGCAAACGACATCAATGTAATCTAGCAAAATCCATTCTGAATTGGATTTCCCTTCGGTACGCCAAGGTTTTTCTTTGAGTTCTTTTCGGGTATTGCGTTGAACTGCATTAGCAATACCGTCTACTTGCGTACTAGATTCACCGCTACAAACCACAAAGAATTCGCAGACTGCGCTATCTAACTCTCTGAGATCAAGGATGGTAATGTCTTGTGCTTTATTGTTTTGCATTCCTTCAATGATTGCATCCAATAGGAGTTCTGAAGGACTTGATTTTTTCTTTTTTGCCATGTATGTATTTCTAGTACAAAACTAACTGATAAATTTGAACCGACAGACTTCAAGCATGACCAAATTAGGATCAGAAATACATCATTTATCGGTAGTGGACTCTACGAACAATTATGCTGCCAAACTTATTTCTGAAGGCAAGATGCAAAACGGTTCGGTAATTATGGCAGACTTTCAGACCAATGGTCGGGGTCAGCGCGGTAATTCATGGCAGTCTGTCAGTCAAGACAACTTGCTGTTTTCACTCGCTTTTCAACCGCTTGCTATTCCTGCTGATCAACAAATCCGCATTAATTGGTATACAGCCCTAATTTGGATGAAATGCCTCAAACGCTTTTCTATTGACGCACAAATTAAATGGCCGAATGATATTTTTGTCGGGAACAAAAAATTAGGTGGCATCTTAATAGAGCAACAAATTCAAGGTTCAATTATAGCTTGGTCTGTTGTTGGTTGCGGTATCAACGTGAACGCTACTCCTGCATTGCCAAATGCTTGTAGCATATTTGAATTGACCAATGTTCGCTTCCAGCCAAAAACCGTACTCAAAGAATATTTGGATTTATTTAACGGTCAAATTCAGTTGCTATACGGAGAATTTCAAGTACTTAAAGCCGCTTTTGAAGCAGAATTATTTGGAAAAGATGCCATTCAAGAATTTACCGATGCGCAGCAACAAACTTGGAGAGCAAGCATCAAAGGGGTAGATGAGCAAGGCAAAATTTTGCTTGAAAAAGAAGGAGAGATCCAAGCGTTTGATCTGCAACAAATCAAGCTGGTTATAGCGGAGTAAATCGAAAGATTAATGGAGTGCAGCACTCAAATTAGCAGCCATTTCTTGCAATAGTTTTTGCAAAGGTTTTTCAATTAACATTTTAAGCATCATGTTGACATCGGCGTTGATCTCGATGTGTCCGGTGGTACTACATTCGTTTGTGTTAAAGAAAATCTGTAGATCGAAAGGAAAAGGATTTGATTTGCTTCCTTTAAACTCCATGCAACTGTCGGTAAAAGCGGCTTTCTCTAGAGTTAGCTGAAAATTCCCAGCGGCTTTGAAGCTAAAACCTGTTTCATTTGATTGAAAGTCGGATACTTGTGCTTTCGGGAGTAAGTGCTCAAAATTGGCGCAATCTGAAAGATAGGCTTGCACTTTTTCAAGAGGTACCTCAAAGGAAAAAACCTGACTTTTGATCTTGACCATGATTTAGGCTTGCTTCCAAGTACTTGGGTTGTTGCGCCAAGCTTGAAGTGTGGCGTTGTCGGCCTCAGATACATAGTTGGTATTGGTAGCAACTTCGATAAGTGTTCCGTAATCGGTAAGTGTTGTAAACGGACATTTTGCAGCTTCAAATTGTTGGTCAGCGAGGGCAAAGCCATAAGAGAAAATGGCCACCAAACCTTTGACATCAAGACCGCCTTGACGTAAGGCATCTACTGCTTTAAGGCTGCTGCCGCCAGTAGAGATGAGGTCTTCAATGACTACAACTCGCTGCCCAGCTTCATAGGCACCCTCAATGAGGTTTTCCATGCCGTGTCCTTTGGCGCTGCTGCGCACATAAATAAAAGGCAAGCCAAGTTCTTGGGCAATTAAAGCGCCCTGAGCAATACCGCCCGTGGCTACACCGGCAATGACATCTGGTTTCCCAAAGTGATCGAGGATTGTTTGGGCATAGCCCTGACGTATGAAAGTGCGCACTTCTGGAAAACTCAAGGTAATGCGGTTGTCGCAATAAATTGGAGATTTCCAACCTGATGCCCAAGTAAATGGATTTTCAGGTTGTAGACGTACTGCTTTTGTTTTGAGTAGCAATTCAGCTACCTTTAGGCTCAGATCTTTATTCACTTTCATGCCGCAAAAATACAAAGTTTTCCTCGATAATTATTGGATTCTCTTTACAGATTCAAGGTCTTTTTCAAATGCAAAGGCTCAGGAAATCTCCTTGAATGACCACAGTGAAATTGCTGATTTGAATGCGTTGTTTGCACTATTGACTCAAAAGGGCACGCTTGTGATTTATTCGCAAACACCTTTAGAAACCATGCGCTCGTTTTTCAAATACTTTAAATTTGTGCGGACCGCAGGGGCTTTGGTAAAGCAAACAGATACCGACGCTTATCTATGGATGCAACGCTTTGGACATTTAGACCTACCAAAGGGTAAAATCGAAAAAGGGGAAAGCGAATTACAAGCAGCCTTTCGCGAAGTTGAAGAAGAAACGGGCGTTACAGGCGAACTCAACTTTGAACGCTTTTTAGGCCAAACTTATCATGTGTACGAAATGAAAGGAAAGTCCTACTTGAAGGAAAATCATTGGTTTGCGCTCAATTACAATGGCGACACAACCCTTAGCCCTCAGACTGAAGAAGGCATAGATTCCGTCTTTTGGTTAGATGAAAGCACATGGAAAGCCCGATTAGAAGAATGTTATGAGGGTTTAAAAGAGTTACTGCAAAGCACTTGCTAAAATTGTGTTAATTTTAAGCCTTGACTACTTTGGATTCCTTAATATTGTAATTCAAATTGTTTATTTATTTGTTTTCAAAACCATCAAATTATGAAATACTTACACCTATCTTTTTTCCTCGTTTTAAGTTCAGTTTTCTTTGCCCAAGCGCAACCAAAGGCCAAAAAAGAGGCGCAACCACCTTTAAAGTTCACTGTTTTAGAAATTGAAAGACAAAATATTCCATACGGTTCAGAAGATCTTTTTGTATTTGAATTCAAAAACACTTCTAAAAAAGCAGCAGTCATCACCAATGTGCAAACAAGTTGTGGTTGTACGGCAGCAGAACGCCCAGAAACACCAATAGGAAAAGGTAAAAAAGGTGTCATCAAAGTTCACTACGATACCAAAAGAGTAGGGGGTTTCACAAAAACCATCACTGTTTTTTCAAGTGTCGGAGAGCCAATTGTCTTAACAATTAAAGGTACCGTACTTTCTCCTTCAGATTCTCCTGTAACCAACTAAGCACTGCTTGCGCTAGCGCCTAGATATTTGCTATCTTTGCACTTTTACAAGCAGAGTCATGGAGATTGCAAAAAACTACGAGCCGCAACTTGCGCAAGAAAAATGGTATCAACACTGGATAGAAAAAGGGTATTTTCATTCGAGCCCTGATCACCGCGAGCCATATACAGTAGTCATTCCTCCGCCCAATGTAACCGGTGTGTTACACATGGGCCACATGCTCAATAATACCATTCAAGATGTTTTGGTTCGCCGAGCCAGAATGCTCGGTAAAAACGCGTGTTGGGTACCCGGTACTGACCACGCCTCTATTGCCACTGAAGCAAAAGTTGTTCAGAAATTAAAGGCCGAAGGCATCTCTAAATCTGACCTCACCCGCGAAGAATTTTTAGCCCACGCTTTTGAGTGGAAAGAAAAACACGGCGGCATTATCTTAGAGCAGTTGAAGCGCCTTGGTGCCTCTTGTGATTGGGAGCGCACCCATTTCACCATGGATCCTGAGTACTCTGAATCAGTTATTAAAGTATTCATTGACCTCTATCAAAAAGGTAAAATTTACCGCGGAATCCGCATGGTGAACTGGGATCCAGAAGCCCTTACCGCACTCTCTGATGAAGAAGTCAACTACAAAGAGGTCAATTCAAAGCTCTTTTACGTTCGCTATAAAATTGTAGGTGAGCAAGATCAATTCTTAACTATTGCTACAACCAGACCAGAAACCATTCTTGGTGACACCGCCATTTGCGTGCACCCAGAAGACGAGCGCTATCAAAAACTCATCGGTAAAACGGTTCTGGTTCCCATTATTAACCGTGAAATCCCGGTCATTGCCGACACCTACGTTGACAAAGAATTTGGTACAGGTTGTTTGAAAGTCACGCCTGCTCACGACACCAATGACTACGAACTTGGTCAAAAACACAACTTGCCAAGCATTGATCTATTCAATGACAACGGGACACTCAATGACAACGGCGCGCATTACGCCGGCAAAGATCGTTTTGAGGTGCGTCGAGAAATTGAAAAGGAACTACACGATAAAGGTTATTTAGTCAAAACTGAAGATATCATCAATAAGGTTGGTTTTTCTGAGCGCACCAATGCGGTCATTGAACCA
>JAURHO010000330.1 GCA_030833265.1 Crocinitomicaceae bacterium
CGCACCATAGACGGCAGCAACGTGGGTGATGTACATTTCATCTACACAATTGAGTTCGAGGGCGTGGCGGTAAATTTCTCCCCCACCAATGATAAAGAACTTTCTATCGTCACCGTCGTAGTGAGAAATGCTGTCTTCCAAGGAATGAAAAACGTGCGCGTCTTCCGATTGAAAAGCTGTATTTCTGGTAAGCACCACATTTTCTCTGTTCGATAATGGACGGTATTTGAGTGGAATGGAATCCCAATTTTTTCGTCCCATCACGACGATATGGTCTGAGGTAGTTTCCTTAAAAAAACGCATATCCGCAGCAAGATGCCACATGAGGTCGTTGTTTTTTCCGATGCCACGTTCGCGATCCATGGCTACGATCAATTGAATTTGCATGAGTTCTGTTGCGCTTAGGTAGGATTAGACGGCAACAGCGCCTTTGATGTGTGGATGCGGATCGTAGCCCACAAGCTCAAAATCTTCGTATGTAAATCCGAAGATATCTTTCACATTCGGGTTGATCTTCATCGTTGGCAATGGTCGGCAGTCTCTGGAAAGTTGCAATTCAACCT
>JAURHO010000331.1 GCA_030833265.1 Crocinitomicaceae bacterium
TCTTTTTCTTTTCAAATGCTTTTTTAAAAAGATTAATTAATTCAATTTGACCAATAGCGGCTATTGCTTGAAATTGGCTCAATTTTGTATTTTTTTTATTAATTTTTAATAAATCACAACCAAGCGCGATTGCTCCTGAAGATACGATAATTATTTGCTTATTTTTTTGTATTAAAAAATTAATATCGTCTATTAATTTATTGAACCAATTTTTTTTAATTTTATTTTTTCCATCAACAATGAGACTTGATCCTATTTTTATTACAATAGTTTTGTATTTTAAAATGTCCATTTAGATAGCTCGCAATAAATTCTTCACATTAATATTTTTTTCAACAGATATATCATAAACTTTTTTCTTAATTTTTTTAGTAAAATTCATTATTTTCTCTTTCTTTTCTTTCTCATCTATTAAATCAATCTTATTAAATACAATAAGTTCTCTTTTTTTTATTAATTCAGGGTTAAATTCTTTAAGTTCATTTCTAATAATCTTATATTTATCAACCAAGTCGTCTTCATTAATATCAATCATATGAATAATGCTTTTGCATCTTTCTA
>JAURHO010000332.1 GCA_030833265.1 Crocinitomicaceae bacterium
TTGATCCAAGTGCTGAGTTAATCAAAGAATTAAAGCAGCTCCCCGAAGTAGCCTACAAAATCATGGACCGATAACTTAAAATAAATAGACCCATCAGCAATAAATTAAAATTGAACGGAACTTATTCGTATTCAATTGCATTTTGCTGATATATTTGAAAAAAGAACCTTACCTGAAAGCATCCCATGGCAAAAGCAATTGAAATTACCGACGCAAACTTTGAAGAAATCATCTCCGGAAGCCAACCCATCCTTGTTGACTTTTGGGCAGAATGGTGCGGCCCATGCAAAATGATTGGACCCGTAGTAGAAGAGTTGGCGTCTGATTACGAAGGAAAAGCAGTGATTGGAAAGGTGGATGTTGATGCCAACCCTTCCGTAGCACAGGCTTTTGGTATTCGATCTATTCCTACTCTCCTATTTTTTAAAGGAGGCGAAATTGTCGACAAGCAGGTAGGAGCAGTTCCTAAGGCTGTTTTGGCACAAAAACTGGATGCACAGCTGTAACTCTTGCAATCCACCGCTCAAGCCGTAAAGTACTCTTTGCGGCTTTTTTTAT
>JAURHO010000333.1 GCA_030833265.1 Crocinitomicaceae bacterium
GTCTACAAAAGACATTGCCGAGCTACTTCAAATGTCACATAAAATGTCAATGGACTTGCTAGACCGTGAAATCGCCCTGGAAAAAGCCCGACAATCAACTGCACCGCAGAAGCAGGTCAATGTTCAGATCAATGAAGGTCTAGACGGCAGCAAATACTCACAACTTGTGCAGCGCTTAATCACTGGTGAAGGTGTTTAATGCTTGTAGTCTCTAGACCCGAAGTTAATGTAGACGCTGTACAAGAGTTCGACCCTCAACAGCGGTTTATTAAGCTACCCATCACAAATTATTTAAAACTGCTTAATGTGTGGGATACAATCAATCGCCCACAGATTGCCCTAATCAACGCAGTTAATGATCCCAAGTACCGTTTTATTTGCGCTGCACTTGCACGCAGATTAGGCAAAACTTACATAGCCAATATTATTGGTCAACTTGTCACACTTGTACCTGGCAGCAATGTGCTGATAATTTCCCCTAACTATAACCTTTCCAGCATCTCATTTGAACTACAAAGAAAGCTCATCAAGCACTTTGATCTCGAAGTTGCACGTGA
>JAURHO010000334.1 GCA_030833265.1 Crocinitomicaceae bacterium
CATACACTTACCAAAGTGATGAGCACGGCAGAAAGCTCTACAAACATTTTTGCCCAACTTGCGGCACCACAGTCTCACTTACAACGGAAAGATTTCCAAGCGGCAGAGTCATGATGATTGGCACACTTGACGATCCTTCGTTGGTTAAGGTTGATACCCACATGTTTGCTGATGAAGCATTTTCTTGGATAACTTATCCTGAAGATCATGTCGTTTATGCCAAGCATAGGGTCAACGAAGATGGTACACCTGCGGTGCCTCTAACCAAATCAACTGGTAATTTATAGTTTGATTACACCAACTGTCGTGTTAAACGACACTTACCGACCAATCAAAGCCGACAGCACGATAGCCCCTCCTTAATTAAGCCTGACTCAACGATTAGTGCGCATCGTTTGTTCTTTTGAACGACATCCTTGACCCCAAACTTTATTCAAAAGTTCTGATAATCTGCGCAGCAGCACAATAAAAGTCTAGAAAATTCGTATATTTAAATGAAACTCAAGCTGCCCAAGACGGTGATGAGTTGGGCGAAGTTTAGGGTGATGGCTTTTCT
>JAURHO010000335.1 GCA_030833265.1 Crocinitomicaceae bacterium
CAAATTAAAAGAATACGGCATCGCACCACCAGAGAATGAGGTTGATAAAAGTGTCCTCTTTTCGGAACCGACAAAAGTACCTTGCCCTAAATGTAATTCTACCGATACCCGAATGATTAGTCAGTTTGGAAGCACAGCATGCAAAGCTCATTACCGTTGCAATTCCTGTCAGGAACCCTACGATTATTTTAAGTGTTTGAAATAAAAAAACCCACCGATTCAGTGGGTTTTTTGGAGGTCTCAAGCAGATTCGAACTGCTGTAGACGGTTTTGCAGACCGGTGCCTAACCGCTCGGCCATGAGACCAATCGTTGCAAAGATAAGGAATTATATGAAAAGTACAAGTTGCGCTATTTAAAACAAAGGTTTAATAGAGCCAAATAGGAATTACTAATTTTCCTCTTTGCGACATTATTTCAATAAAATAAGCTCCCGGCGCTTCATGCAAATTGAGTTGGTATAATTCGTAATCCAGTTTCGCAAGATTGAATTTTAAAGCGCTGCCAATGGTGTTTATACACTTCATGGAAGAAAAATCTTTAACCTTCACA
>JAURHO010000336.1 GCA_030833265.1 Crocinitomicaceae bacterium
TGGTCACGAGACTTCTTACCACACCGAGCAACAAAATCAGGTTGAGGAACTTCGTCGCCGAAAAACGCTCAATGAAGGTATTGCGCAATTAAACGAAGCTGGATTGGAAGCAATTGGTGAATTGCTGAAAGGCGATGCGGTAGATCAAATCGTGAAATACGCAACCAGCATTGAAGCTGACTTGATCATGCTAGGTCACAAGCGTCATGGAAATTGGTTAGAACGTTGGTGGCGTAGCTCGACCCCAAAGGCTTTAATTGAGCACTCGCCTTGCAGTGTTTTGGTGGTCATCATCAAATGACTTAATACTTTCAGTTTATTTGAATTAACTCTTCTTCAGGAGACCATCATGGATCAAATAAGGCAATTGCGATTCGAAGATTTCAAAGAGGAAAAATTACAACAAGGCTATAGAGAAGTACTAGAACGGCGATGGGAGCCGAATATCGAAAATGAATTTCATCGACACGAATTCACCGCTGATGCTATTGTCATCGAGGGTGAATTCTGATTAACCGTTGAAGGCAAAACGAGGCATTTGAAT
>JAURHO010000337.1 GCA_030833265.1 Crocinitomicaceae bacterium
TGAACTTGGGCAAAGGATACCAATACGATGCTTCACCCAAGACCCCAGCGTCAGTTCCAGTTTGAAGTTCTTGCGCAAGACCCCATGGGCCAGAGACAAAGTTGAAGGACTGTATTTGTTCATGCTGCGGGAGATACGGCGGAATGAAGGCCCTAAGGATTGACATTGACGGTTTATTGAAAATGCCTTTTCCCATGAAAAGTGCCAATATTTTTTGCTACAATGCGAGGCTTAGCGAAAATCACAGACGCTATTTGTCCTAAAGACTCTCATTGTTTGTGTACTTTTGGCTAACAACCGAATATTCCTCGATAGCTCAGTCGGTAGAGCGCCGGACTGTTAATCCACATCAAAGCCTTTTCAAGAAATTTGAAGAGGCTTTTTTTCGTTTAAAAACAATAAGTTATGACAATTTAATGATGTAAAATCTCAATTACACATATATTACACAGTTTTATTTACAGGTCGCTCGAGTTAATCATTAAATTACTCTGGACGCTTTCAATTTTTTCATTATTTAGATTATCAATATAATTAATGGATT
>JAURHO010000338.1 GCA_030833265.1 Crocinitomicaceae bacterium
TAATTTATACATTGCTATTGGTATTTCTGGAGCCATCCAACACCTTGCTGGCGTTAATAGAAGTAAAACCATTGTGGTGATTAATAAAGACCCAGAAGCGCCATTTTTTAAAGCCGCCGACTACGGAATTGTAGGTGACGCCTTTGAAGTACTACCTAAATTAACCGATGCGATTAAAAAAATGAAAGCATCTGCTTAGTTTTTGCGGCCCTTCTGTTCAATTCTATATTTTTTGAATTAATTTCGTGTTGTCTATGAAAAAAATAGAACTCGAAATAGTAGCCCTTTCCCATAGTATCACCCAATCGCATTCTTATGCCGTTGTACTAGGTGAAGCAGGTGGTGGCACTAGAAGGCTTCCTATTGTAATTGGCGGTTTTGAAGCGCAGGCTATTGCTGTTGCTTTAGAGGATATGCACCCTAGCAGACCCCTCACCCACGATTTACTCAAAAACTTTATGACGGCTTTTCATGTAGAGCTTCAAGAGATCATCATTAACGATTTACAAGAAGGCATATTTTATGCCAAATTGGTTTGCTTTA
>JAURHO010000339.1 GCA_030833265.1 Crocinitomicaceae bacterium
ATAGTGAAAAGTCACAAAAACATTATTCCTGTAACGCTTATTTCTGCTTCTGATCTTTCAAAAGCAAGTAAAGATAAAATTCTTTCAAAAATTAAGATTTCTGGTCAAATTGAACTTACAGAGCTTATTGATGAAAAACTAATTGGAGGATTCGTAGTACGCATTGGAGATATTCAAATCGACGCATCCGTGAATAACCAATTGAAAAAATTAAAATTAGACTTGATTACAAACAATTAATAGATAAAAAACAAATCATGGCAGATATTAAACCAGCAGAAGTTTCTGCAATCTTACGTGAGCAATTATCAGGCTTTAGAAGTGAAGCTGAATTGCAAGAAGTTGGTACAGTTTTACAAATTGGAGATGGAATCGCTCGTGTATATGGACTTACTGGAGTTCAGTATGGTGAACTTGTTGAATTTGACGGAGGAATTCGTGGAATTGCATTAAACCTCGAAGAAGACAATGTTGGAGTTGTAGTACTTGGACGAGCTTCTGAAGTGAAAGAAGGTGACACTGTTAAACGTTTAGGTAGAATTG
>JAURHO010000036.1 GCA_030833265.1 Crocinitomicaceae bacterium
CTCCTTCAACTTTTAAAGCAAAATACTCATTTGATCCTAAAAAACTTTTTGATAAGGGTAAACTTTCACTTTGATTTTCTAATGCTTCAATAGGAGAGCCCGCTGCTATTTTACCAAGAACAGGCACAAAAATCTCTTCATCATCTCTTTTAAAGAACTTTTCAGAGCGGGCATAGGCCTCAAGTTCATCGAGTCGGTGTAGTTTTCTAAGTGTCTTTTTGGTGTCTTTAAGTTGCTGGTGCATTTGTTCGTCTTGCTGTTCTATCTGAGATAGTTTGCGTTTTTGACGCACTAACGTGAAGATGTCCCAATCGTCTAGGAAAAGAAAATAAACGGCAAATATGATACTTGTGAGTATGTACTTATTTTTGAGCCAGTTGGGAATTCTTTTTAGCATCGGGAAGTGTGATCTATTGACCTTCGAATCTTTTGAGTTTCACTTCGTAGTAAGAAATCCAATCTTTGTCGTACTCAAACCATTTTTCAGCCTTCTGCATGATTTTACGAGCAGTAGCAGCAGAGGTATCTTTCTTTGCTTCTGCTTGTGCAAGTAAGGCTTGTGAACTAAGGATGAGACCTACACGCAAAGCGTCTTTGTCGGATTGTGTCCAGTTTTCAAAGTCCTTGTCTTTGATATTTAATAGATTAGGCACTTCTGTTTTCCAAATGAGGTTAGCTGTTTTCGCATCTTTGTTGTTATAGCGAATGGCAGCTTCTACAAATTTAATGGCAATTGGGTTTTTTGAAATAGTGCTATACGATTCGCAGGCTTCGAGCATTCCGCCTAAAGTTTCGGCTGTTTTCTCTTTGTTGTCGTTGCTGTAAAGAATAGGGTAGTCGTCTTCACTTTCAAGTAAAAAGCGAACCCCATTATTGAGTAATTCTTGTTGAATACCATTGAGCCACATCTTGTGAATAGGCATTTCAAAAACACCATTAGCATCTCTTTCAATGGCAGTAGCGCAAGCAGTTAATGCCTCTTCGAAAGGATCTTGAATCATAGGGTCCTTGAGTTGTTTGCGGTATACACCAAATAATCCTTTAGCTAAGAAAATGTAAGGAGTTGGGTCGTTGGCGTATTTTTCTTTTACAGAATAATCACCAGCTCTTTTGACCAATTTAATAAAGTTTGAATCGGCATGAAGCTGTGTCAATTCATCGAGGTTGTTGGTTACGGTGATGTAGTTGTCGTAGTCGACAGAAAGGTCTAATTCGTCTGGTTCTTCTTGTCCTTTTTTCAATTTTTGGTTGGGGTCAATATAGGTAACAGACAAAGAAACAGAGTAGTTACCAACTCTTTTGAAATCGAGTTCGAGCTCACCTTTTTTGAGGTCGCCTTTGGTGATTTCCCAATCTTGACCTTGAACACCAGTAATGGCCCATTCTACAGATCTTTGCTGAACGCCATTTTTAACAAAATTGGATTTTAAGGCAACTTTGGTTTTGGCTTCTTGTAGTTCTTTGGCTTTGGCAGCATCTGGTTTTTTACCCGTTGTGTTTTCTTCAGGTTTTTCGTCGTCGAGTGTAATGACACGTTTGGATGCGATGATATCTAAAGTTGGTTTTTGGCCAAAAGCAATGAAGCTAGAAAGATAGCAAAAGGCACTCAGTACAAAGAAGGATTTAAGTAGGTGTTTCATAGTTGTTCTCATGAAATGATCAATTCTGTTCGAAGTTAATAAAATTTATTGATGGCTCTTGATCAAAAGATTCAAGATTTCCTGAGCCGCCAATGCAATTTTGGTGCCAGGTCCGTAAATGCCGAAGACACCTGCATCGAATAAATAAGCGTAATCTTGGGCTGGGATGACTCCACCAGCTACCACCATGATGTCAGGTCGACCCAGTTGCTTGAGCGCTGCAATGACTGCAGGCACCAGCGTTTTATGACCCGCAGCTAAGGAAGAGACGCCCAAAACATGTACGTCGTTTTCAATAGCTTGTTTGGCTGCTTCTTCAGGAGTTTGGAAAAGAGGCCCCATATCCACATCAAAGCCAAGATCAGCAAAAGAGCTGGCAATAATTTTTGCGCCACGGTCATGGCCATCTTGGCCCATTTTAGCAATCATAATGCGCGGTCTGCGGCCTTCAAGTACCCTGAATTCTTCGAGTAAGGCTTTCGCTTGTATGAAATCTTGATCTTGCATAATTTCTTTTGCATAAACACCACTGATGGTTTGGATGGTAGCTTTGTAGCGACCAAATACCTCTTCTAAGGTAGCAGAAATTTCCCCGAGTGTACAGCGGGCTTGGGCACAACGCACACAAATTTCTAATAAGTTCTGATCGTTGGTCGCTGCCGCCTTGAGTTCTTCCAAAAGTTGACTAACCAATTTCGAATCTCGGTTATTCTTGAGCGTTTGAAGTCTGGTAATCTGAGCTTCTCGAACCTGGGTGTTGTCAACCTCTAAAATATCGATATCGGATGCTTCTTCCGTTTCAAAACGATTAACGCCAACGATTACATCGAGTCCGGCATCAATACGCGCTTGTTTTTTAGCTGCAGCTTCTTCAATGCGCAATTTCGGCAAACCGGTTTCTATGGCCTTCGCCATACCGCCGAGTTTTTCAATTTCCGTGATTAAATCCCATGCTTCATCGATGAGTTCAGCAGTTCTTTTTTCAATTTCTTCACTTCCCGCATAAGGGTCAATAAATTGAGTAATGCCTGTTTCTTTTTGCAAGAAAATTTGGGTGTTACGCGCAATTCTAGCAGAAAAGTCGGTAGGCAATGCAATGGCTTCGTCTAGTGCATTGGTGTGTAAAGATTGGGTGCCGCCGAGTGCCGCCGAAAGTGCTTCTAGACAAGTTCGGGCCACATTGTTAAATGGATCTTGAGCAGTCAAAGACCAACCCGAAGTTTGACAGTGTGTTCTGAGCATCAATGATTTACTGGACTTCGGCTCAAATTCTTGGAGCATTTTTGCCCACAATACGCGGCCTGCTCTAAGTTTGGCAACTTCAGTTTGGTGATCCATGCCAATGGCCCAGAAAAAGGAGAGACGCGGTGCAAAGTGGTCGATGTCAAGGCCAGATTGAATTCCGGTTCTGACATATTCGAGTCCGTCGGCAAGTGTGTATGCTAATTCAATGGCAGCAGTGGCTCCTGCTTCGTGCATATGATAACCCGAAATAGAAATCGAGTTGAATTTTGGCATGTGCGCCGAAGTATAGGCAAAGATGTCAGCAATGATGCGCATCGAAGGAGCGGGCGGATAAATATAGGTGTTGCGCACCATGAATTCTTTGAGAATGTCATTTTGAATTGTGCCACTTAGTTGCGCTTGGCTCACACCTTGTTCTAATGCACTGGCTATATAAAAGGCCATAATTGGCAAAACCGCACCGTTCATGGTCATGGAGACAGACATTTGATCCAAAGGAATTTGGTCAAACAGAATTTTCATGTCTTCAATGGAGTCGATGGCTACCCCAGCTTTTCCGACATCGCCGAGCACCCTTTCGTGATCGGAGTCATAGCCGCGATGTGTCGCTAAGTCAAAAGCGACACTCAGGCCTTTTTGACCTGCTGCTAAATTTCTTCTATAAAAAGCATTGGAAGCCTCTGCTGTAGAAAAACCGGCATATTGTCTGATCGTCCAAGGTTTGGCTAAATACATGGAGGCGTATGGGCCGCCTAAAAATGGAGCAATACCAGAACGAAACTGTGTTAATGGATGCGCAACTTGACTGGGGCCTTGATAGCCTTTCTCGTTTTGATGGGCCTGGAGCTGAATTCTTGACATACTATACGCGTTCGTAAATGAGATAAGGAAAACCTAAATGCGTCGGAATACTTGCCCACTGCTTTATTTTGGTTTCAAAAGTATTTTCAAATTGATTGACGCCAATCAGGATTTGTTGCCCTGCCTGGTGTTTTGCAATGCGCGCTTCTCGTGCGGCTGAAATAAGAGGCGAAAAGGCAGCTATATCTTGGTATTGATCGGCATTAATGAGGGCTTCCCAAGCTTGCGTTGTCAGGGCGGTTGTCAAGGCCTCTACGACATGTGCATCTTTTAATGGATCTGCCGTCGTTTTCAGCTGGGCTTCTTCCTGAATTAGGTTGCCAATATTGAGGGCCATTCTTCTTGTAAAATCATCTGGGCCTTCTGTGCTTAGGGCATCGTAGGGCTGAATGGAAAGGGCATCGCAGTTGCCGATAACCGCACTCAAGGCCTCGGTAGCTTGACGCAAAAGATTGGTGTATGGGTCTTTCAGACTTTTGTTTGAAAAACCGGTGCTGGCCAATAAGTCATACGAAATCGTAACCTGATGAACGGCTTCAAGTCTAGAGATCAGTTGTCTGAAAGCCCTAAATTTTGACACTTCCAAAAAGTACTGATTACCAATACCCAATTCAAAAATATAGTGACTTTTAACCTTATTGTTTTCTAAATCGCGGTGCAGTTGCCAAAGCAAGGCGCTCAATTGCGTGCTGATATTCGCACCAACTTGCTGCAGCTCGAAACCAGAGAAAAAATTGCGCGCTTCACCTTCATTGTATAGGAATTGAATATGTGCTTTTTTTGCAGCTAAAGCGGGTTGTTCAAATTGCTGCAAATGAGCAACATCTTTTAATTGAATCCAGCAATCAATATATGCGACTTCAATATTCTCTAAAACTTGCTCCCAATTACAGCCAGGTTTACTAGCTGTCAATAATAAGGCAGAAGCACCCTCCATAAGAGCCGCCAGTAAAATTCGGTTGGCTTCTTTTTCTTCTTTGATTTCATAACGAAAAAGATTGCTCCAGGTGTCTTTGCTTTTTGGCGGAATAGCCAAAGCCTCGGGTATGCGTGTCAAGTCAATTTCAAGGCCTTCAATAGGATCTTTAAAATGCAGTAATTCGGTCTGGTGTTGCAACTCTTTGTGCAACTGAGCAATCCATTGAGTTTGCTCAGTAGGAGGGAAAGGAAGTGCTGTTTTTAGCATATATAAATGTGTCCCCAAATATACGGAATCTCAGCTATTTCTGCAGAATTTCCTGAAAAGTAGCAGCGCTTGAAGGGCTATTTTCGAGCCATGAAAATAAAACGATACCTGCTTTTTCTTTTTTTTAATTGTTTGGCCCTGATTGCTTTGTCGCAAAGTAGCAGTCAAACAACTTTTTACATGCCGCCAATTGCAAACTACCAAAACGTTCAACAGCAAAATCCTGCAGCTTTTAACCCTCAAGACCTCTCTTGGCTTCAAGTCCAAGGAAAATTAAATGCAGCATTTCCCTCCTTGCAAAATTGGTCGCTTGATTTCAAAACCAAACAGCAGCAATTTTACCTCGATCAACATTTTACACTTCAAGGAATCCGGACTTACCAAGAGCTACACTGTTTAAGCAACGTTGGCCTTGAACTCAATTCCTATTTAAAAGTGGGCGTCGGCCTAGGTTTTCAGACACTATTACAACCAACCTATTACGGTAAGAAATGGGCTGCTTCAGCGCGCTTTGGTTTACAATTAGAATGCACTTCTCATGATTTTTTAAGCTTTAGCTTTGAATGGAACGCTGCTCAAATTCAAAATACCATGAATTGGGCTTATTTACACGAACTTAGTTCAGCGCTTTGTGTTTTTGCCGATTTAAAATGGGCGCTCAATTTACCTCCTCAACTACAATTTGGTTGTTCTCAACAACTTCAAAACTACCGACTTACTTTTTACGGATGCATACTGCCACAGCGTTATGGGTTTATGCTTGAAAAAAATAGGCAGCAGCTGTTTACATGGGCTATGGGCTTAAATTGGCAAGCCAAAATCGGTACAAGTTTGCAGTGGACAATTCAAATCAAGCACAAATGACAACTTGGCAAACTCATCGTTTTCAATATCTTTTTGTGCTCTGCCTTTTTTCTTTTGCTTGTCGAGCTCAAATAGAACAGCAATTGCTACGCGATGAATGGAAAGAACATCCTTTGGTATTAAACGAGCTTAACTTGTCGCGGCTTCAACAAGAAGGACTGCTAGATTCATGTCAGGCGAAGGAATTACTCGATTTAATGCTTGGTGCACATTTCAAGTCATATTTTCAGTTACAAGGCCTTGCTTGCTTTGATGCCCAGACCTATGAGCAACTGCTTTTATATACCTTTTTGCCATCCGCTGCAGGTGCTTTTCAATTGGATCAATTTTATCAAGCACAGGATTTTCAAGGCAATTTCATTTTTAGAGTTTCTTTTCCCGGCCTCGTATGGCAAGGGCCAATATTGGATACCTCTTCAAGTCAAAACTATCTGGGTAATGATTTTTCCATTCAGCAAAAACTCAAACTCCAACTCTCTAATCAAGTTCAATTCATCCTAAACAGTGCTAAGGACAGGGGAGAAGCATTGGCTTGGTCTGCAAAGCAAAAAGGTCCTGATTTTATCGCTTGTGGTTTGTTTTATCAGGGGCAAACTCCAGTCGCGAAAATGGCAGTTGGATCTTTTCAATTTCAATGGGGGCAAGGCTTGCAGCTCTGGACCTCCAGATCCATGGGGCGTTCTATTGATTTGTTACAGAGTGTAAGGGTAGCCCAGGGTTTAAAAAGTTATAATGGCACTGATGAGCAACGTTTTCTAAATGGATTTGGGCTCCAATACAACAGGGAAAAACTCGAATATTATGGTTTGTTTTCAATCAAGAACATCGATGTGCCTTCAAAAATGGATACACTTGAATTGGCTAGTTTCGTGTCAGCATCTTCAGGTTATCACCGCGGTGCCCTTGAGCTACAACGTCAAAAGCAAATTCAAGAACGCATTGCAGGACTGGCTTGGCAATTGAATCGGGACCATATTAAAATGGGTTCAATGCTATTGTTTCAACAATATGCCGCTAATCATTTTACAGATTCTTTGGGGTTGGTTTTCCTCAAGCACAGCCCGCCATTTTTATTAAGTCTTGGTCTTCATTTAAAAGGAACTTTTAAAAGCAGTTATTACTACCTCGAGGCTGTTCAACTTTATCAAGAAAAGCTGATTGTTTTTAACTCAAATGCCATTGTTTGTGGTGCTTTATTTCATTTACATACCAAGATTCAGTTTGCTTTTCAAGTGCGATACTATGGCCCTTCCTATGCAGCATTTTACGAGCAGGGTTTTCATGCAAGTCAGCAAGCGAACAATGAAAAAGGAACTTTTTGTAACCTTACTTACCAACTCCAACGAAAAATTAAATGGCAAGCCTACCTCGATCAATATGCATTACAGAAGTTAAGTATTAACGCTTTTCCATTGCAAAGAACTCAGTTCAGATCGGTTGTTATTTTTGCACCAAAAAAAACCGTTCAACTCCAATTTAGCTATCAAAAGCAAATTTTATTTCCAGTTTCTTCGTTCAAAATGGAGGCACTCGCCGAAATCAAACGTGAGTTCACCCTAAATACCGGCCTACAAGTGGGCTATCAGCGGTTTACTCAATTGTCCAGTAGCGCCTATCTAACATTACAATATCACAAATTGGGCTTCCCACTTCGGTTGAATGCACATTTTGGCGCCTTTTTTATACCCGAAGAAAGTCCGCCACATTACCAACTGAATTACAACATTGGATTTGGATCAAGCACTATTCAACTCAGTGGTCAGGGCTACTTTTTTCAAATGGCAACAGCCTACACTTTTTTACAAAATATGGCTTTAGGATTCAGGTGTCTCTGGATGGATAAAAATGCTCTTTTTCAAGCGAATAGTCAAGGTTATAGTTACCAAAATGCAATCCAAAATCTACAGTTTGATCTTCAGCTGAAAATTAATTTTTAGCAATTCTGAAAAAAAATGTACCAAAAAGAAAAATGTGGCGTTATGTCAGTAATTGAGGACTGCAAGCCTCTATTAAACTCTTGTTAAACTTCTTAAAACCAAAAGACTATGGCTCTCCAACTCTCCGCCCACCAGCAGTCTTTTCTCCTCGAAGAGGAAAGAAAACTTGTCGAACGCGCACAAGAAAATCCGCGTTATTTTGCCCCGCTTTATGAGCGTTATCACGATGCTATTTTTCGTTACATCTACCGCAGGGTAGACGAAGAAGAGCAGGCCTACGACATCACCTCAAGTGTTTTTGTCAAGGCGCTTCAAGGGCTACATAAATATGAATATAGAGGTCTTCCTTTTTCTTCATGGTTATATCGCATTGCCAAAAGTGAACTTTATCAAAGTTTCCGCGATCAAAAAGCAAACCGCACCGTGAGCATTGACAAGGTTGTTTTAAAGCAAGTCATCGAGGACTGGACTGAAGATTACCGTCAACAAGATGTCGATCGTTTACTCGGCAAGTTGCGCTTGCTCAAAGAAAATCAACTCCAACTCATTGAAATGCGTTTTTTTGAAAAGCGTTCTTTCAAAGAAATCGGAGAAATTACCGGATTGTCAGAAAACAACGCAAAAGTGAAAACTTTTCGCGCCGTCTTAAAACTCAAACAATTTTTCCATCAAATTGAATAGCTATGCTTAAAATTTTACTCAATCGACCTGAACCGAGTATGGATACCGTTCAGCAGCACCAAGATTTCAATCAAGTTTTGGCTGCTTTTAACTATCAAAAAAAAGTGTTGAATCCCTGGCGCTATTGGCATTATCCTATATGGGTGCTTGCCTTAGTGCTCCTGAACTAACGTTTCTGCACAAGAAATAGTTTGTACATTTGTGTATGTACAAACTGTTTCGTTTTATTCTTTTTCAGTTCGACGCTGAGCGCGTTCATTATTTCGTGGTTGGTTTACTGCGTCTCATCCACCAAATCTTTCCTTTCAGGGCCATATTTCGTGCCATCTACGTGAAAAAGGATCCAAAATTAGCCGTACATCTCTTTGGGCTTGATTTTGAAAATCAGGTAGGCTTAGCAGCAGGCTTTGATAAAAATGCAGCTTACATTGATCCACTTTCCGATTGCGGCTTTGGTTTTATCGAAATTGGCACCATCACGCCAAAGGCTCAGCCAGGTAATGACAAGCCGCGTTTGTTTCGCTTAAAAGCAGATCAAGCCATTTTAAATCGCATGGGCTTTAACAATGATGGGGTCGAACAAGCCATTTTACAATTAAAGGCCCGCAAGAACAAACACATCATCATCGGGGGTAACATCGGAAAAAACAAATGGACGCCAAATGAAGAAGCAACCCAAGATTACGTTCAGTGCTTCGAAGCACTATTTCCATATGTAGATTATTTTGTGGTCAATGTGTCTTCACCAAACACTCCGAATCTAAGAGCACTGCAAGAGAAAGGTCCTTTGCTTGAATTGCTCTCTACCTTACAAAGTTTAAATACCGCAAAACCGAAGCAAAAACCAATTTTATTAAAAATTGCACCGGACCTCACCGATACACAGCTCGACGAAGTCATTGAAATTACTTTTGAAACACAAATAGCCGGCCTTATTGCAAGCAACACGACCATTTCTCGTGAAGGTCTTCAGACACCAAAAGCGGTGGTCGAAGCACTCGGAGCGGGTGGAGTTTCTGGGAAACCGCTTACCAAAAGATCAACAGAGGTAGTGCGTTACATCCATCAAAAATCAGCTGGAAAAATTCCTATCATTGCAGAAGGAGGGATTCATACGGCCCAAGACGCACTTGATAAATTTGAAGCCGGAGCATCCTTAGTTCAGCTATACACTGGTTTTATTTATGAAGGACCGGGTTTGATCAAGCAAATCAACCAAGCCTTACTTCAAAAACAAAAACAACTTTGAGTAAGAAAATTTACATTACAGAATGTCCGCGCGATGCCATGCAAGGTATCCAAGACTGGATTCCCACTGATCAAAAGGTGAGTTATCTCAATGCGCTTTTGTCTTGCGGTTTTGACTACCTCGACTTCGGAAGTTTTGTATCTCCCAAGGCCATCCCTCAACTCAAAGATACCGCTGAGGTTCTTGAAAAGTTGAATCAGTCTGACACCAAACTTTTAGCCATAATTGCTAATGAGCGTGGTGCGCAAGAGGCCAGTGCCCATGAACGCATTTCCGTTTTAGGCTATCCATTTTCGATTTCTGAAACGTTTCAAAAACGCAATACAAATCATACCCTGGATGCATCTTTGAAACTCATAGAGCAAGTTTCTGAAACCTGTGAGCAAAATAAGAAGCAATTAAGAGTTTATTTATCAATGGGTTTTGGAAATCCCTATGGTGATCCTTGGTCAGAAGAATTGTTGTGTTCTTGGGTCGATCGCTTGAGCACGCAGTTTCCTATTCATGACTTTGCGTTATCAGATACCATAGCAGTTGCAACCACATCACAGTGCAGTACTTTATTTAAATCGCTTTTTCAGCATTTTCCAAAGCAAACATTTTCCGCACATTTTCATGTTGTGCCAGGTCATGAACAAAAGCTAATTCAAGCTGCTCATGAAGCCGGTTGTCAGCATTTTGACACAGCAATTGGTGGTTTTGGAGGATGCCCCATGGCTAAAGATGAACTCACAGGAAATCTTTCAACGGAGGCTTTGCTTGCTTTTATGCAAACGCAGCAAATTGAAAGTCAACTGGACACCAATGCTTTTGAAAAAGCAAGAATCATTTCTCAAACTATATTTCACTAATGCAAAAGAAAAGAGGGTTATATCTAGTAGGTTTGCTTGGTTTGGCTTTGGCCGCTTGGTTCATCTTTAAAAAGCAAGCAGCTTCAGATAAGTCCGAAGCGAACGATAAGGCAAGTTCTATTTCAAGAAGAAAAGGGCAAGAAATTTCTACAGATTTCAATATCAATGTTTTTAAAAGCAAAAAAGAACCTGCACTTCTCAAGCAATTAAGACTTTGTGACTCAACACAGCAATGGAGTGAAGACGAAAATAGGCCGTCTTGTACACCAAACTTTTTTAGGGTGTTTCCATTAAAGAAAGGCCTTGACCTTTCGCAAGGTTGCATGGTGCTCATGAAAGCTGGAGTCAATCATTTTCCGGTGCGTCGTTTTGTAATCTACGAGCGCGAAGGCACACAGCTTGTACAAGCAAATGGTTTTATTGGCTACCCAATTGAACTTCGACCAAATCCAAACGGCTATGACGACGTTGTGATTCGCTTCTTTGAGCGCTATCAAGGGGAGAAGTACTTTTATAATTGCTTGTTTACTTGGAAGCAACACCGTTATCAATATGTTTGCTGTGAGCAAATTAACGATGCTGATATCAAACCAGAGAAGCAAAAGGAGGTATCTGCAGAAATTTGGAAAATTCTTTATGAAAAACAGCTGGCATTTTAAACTGCTTTTCTTTTTAGTGCTTGGAAGTTGCATCAATGGTGAGCAAACCTATAAGGTAGATTACACCGATTTGCTGAACGGGGGCAATAGTAAAGTCTGGGAACTTGCTCAAGAAGATACTGTGAATCCATCGGTTGGTAAACAAAGCTGGGCCGAAGTGGTCTTTGTTTTTTACGAATCTGGCAAAGTGCTTGTTGGTTCTATGGAAGATCTTGCCAATCATAATTTTGATGCCGGCGCTTATCAGTATAGAGCGCAGCAACAAGAGCTTCAAATGCAGATAAACAGCGAAACTTTGCTTTTTGGACTCAGTATTGATAACCACGAAGGATTATGGCTCAAAACTAAAAAAGGTAAAAACATTAATAAGTTCTTACACTTGGTTCCACTCACCGAGCCACAAACACCTTAAAAGTTTTCATAAATACCTAAGCCAAAAAGGGCAAAATCGTATTTAGCAGGGTCTTTGGGGTCAAGTTTTTGGCAAAATGCTTGCAGTTCTTCATTGGCTTTCCAATCATTTTGCGTGCGTTTCAAAATACCGAGTTTTCTTGAAATATTTCCGGTATGCACATCTAAAGGAATCATGAGTTGTGCCGGGCTAATTGCAGTCCAGAGTCCGAAGTCGACGCCATTTTTTGCAGGTCTGCACATCCATCTTAAAAACATGATGAGTCTTTTAGAGGCCGAACCCGTGCTTGGGTTAGCAACATGCTTCAATGTCCTTGGGTTCAAAAAAGGAATGAATTGTTGTCTAAAGCTTAAAATCCTTTTTTCTAAAGAAAAAGCACTACCAGCAAAAGTGGCCTCGAGCCCACCATTTTGGTAACAATGTTTCAGGCCCAATAAAAATCCATTTAAGTCTGTCGTGTTGAACGTTCGATGTACAAATTGTGGGCAAGTGCTGTCTTGATACGTTAAGACATAACTGAGCGGTTCAGGGCCTAAAATTTCAAGTAAGCGCTCACCACTTTTGATGATGCTTTGGCGTTTGCCCCAAGAGATTGTCGCTACTAAAAAGGCCACAATTTCGATGTCTTCCTTTTTTTGAAAACGGTGAGGGAGTAATATTGGATCTTCTTGAATAAAAGCAGCTTGCTCGTACTGCGCTGCCTTTAAATCCAGGAATTCTTTGAGCTCGGAAAAAGATAAATCAGATGAATTGTCCATCTTTCATTCTTAAGCAGCGGTCTGCCATTTGCGCAAAACCTTCATTGTGAGTCACGATGACAAATGATTGCTTGAACTCTGAACGCAGTTCAAAGAACAACTGATGCAAAGCGGTTGCATTTTCAGTGTCGAGGTTGCCTGATGGTTCGTCGGCAAATACAAGTGCGGGTTTATTGATGAGCGCTCGGGCCACCGCCATGCGTTGTTGCTCTCCACCTGAAAGTTCATTGGGGCGATGCGATGCACGGTGGGCGACATTTAATCTTTCTAAAAGGACCTGTGCTTCTTTGAATGCGTCTGTCTGGTTTTTTCCGCCAATCATGGCAGGTAAAGCAACATTTTCAAGTGCAGAAAATTCAGGTAAAAGCTGATGAAACTGAAAAATA
>JAURHO010000340.1 GCA_030833265.1 Crocinitomicaceae bacterium
TAGACATACAGGTTATGATGTAACCATTAATTTATGACCGGTACGTTAACTAAGGTAATATTGTTCTTTTATCCTCTTTTTTCCAAATTTATGGACAAAAGAACTTTCTTATATGCGGCTTGCGGCGGAGGGAATTTGGTCTTGAGTTGGATTTTGTTTTTCGTGTTTTATCAATTCCTTTTCACCAAAGACAACATTGAGTTTTCCCAATTTACTTTAAGCGCTTATACAGCAAGTGCTATGTTGTGTTTTATCATCAGTTTTTCAATCGGTTTTTTACTCATGAAATATGTAGTTTTTACCGATAGTGAATTGAAAGGAAGAATTCAACTGTTTCGATACGGCATAAGCTCACTACTATCAAGTGTTGTTTCATGGCTATTGCTCAAATTTCTCATTGATATAATGGGAATATACCCTTCGGTAAGTAATGTCATTGCTAGTTGTTTAGTTGTCATGGTCAGTTACCTTCTTCAGAAAAAATATACTTTCAAGTAACAGCGATTCTTTTAATAACAATATAATAATAGCCAAAAAGTAT
>JAURHO010000341.1 GCA_030833265.1 Crocinitomicaceae bacterium
TAGCTTTTGCAGACTTGGGTGAAGCTAAACAAGAAAACTGTCAAGGAAATCCGGGTGGATATTCAACCCTTCAAATTCCAGATAATGAAGCAAATAGCTTATATGGCTGGGCCACCTCTCAACCACAAATACGCCAATTTGCAAGCGCGGTTAATGTTTTATCAACTCAAATTTCAGCTCCGGGTCCCTTTGATCAAGCAGTTCATTACGAGAAGGTTGAAAATGCACGAAAGTTAACAGAACAAGAATATACCTACAATGCTCTTTTGGGTTATATTTCCTTGAACTCGCCACTGAATAATGATGAGGTTTTAGCGGTTGCTTATGAATATACATATAATGGCGAAACCTACCAAGTGGGTGAATTATCAACAGATGGAGCGCAAGGGCAAGAAGCATTGTTTTTGAAATTATTAAAACCAACAATTACAAATCCTCGCAACAAGGTATGGGATTTGATGATGAAAAATGTTTATTCAATTGGTGCCTCCCAGTTGGATCAAACGGGATTCCGAATTGATATCTTATACAACAATCC
>JAURHO010000342.1 GCA_030833265.1 Crocinitomicaceae bacterium
CTTGCAGCCAATGAGTCCAGCAAGTTCTGCTGCAAACTTTTCTGGTTGCGCGTTAGGAAGATCGATTTTGTTGAGCACTGGAATGATGGTGAGATTGTTCTCCATTGCAAGATAAAGATTTGCCAGAGTCTGGGCTTCGATTCCTTGCGCACAGTCAACGAGCAAGACAGCGCCTTCGCAAGCGGCAAGAGATCGAGATACTTCATAGGTAAAGTCAACGTGTCCAGGTGTATCAATCATGTTGAGGACGTATTCCTGTCCATCAAGACCGCTACGCCATGGCAGACGCACTGCCTGAGATTTAATGGTGATGCCGCGTTCGCGTTCAATATCCATTCGGTCGAGATATTGGGCGCGCATATTGCGAGCTTCGACTACTTCAGTAATTTGTAGCATGCGATCGGCAAGAGTTGATTTGCCGTGATCGATATGGGCAATAATGCAGAAGTTACGAATCTGCGCTGGATTTGTTGAGGCTGGTTGAGGCGCCTTGGCAATCGAGATTGCAGGCACTTAAGCGACCGTTACCTTCG
>JAURHO010000343.1 GCA_030833265.1 Crocinitomicaceae bacterium
AGCAGAGGATTGGCTTGCGATGAAAACGTAGCGTTTGGCGTGCAGTATTGTTGGCACCCAGCCCAAGCTTTTCCAGTTTCACAAGCATCAAAAAAACTTTGAGCAGTTGCAGTGATGTTGGACATATGAATTCCATTTCGTAATTGTTAAAACTACTAAACTCAAACTATCATTTTTTAAACATTAATGATATTACCCAATGTACAGGCACTTGTGCGCTCAAAAGCAGTGAAAAATCTTTTATATACAAACTATTGAATGTTGCATTAAATCTTGGTCTCGGTGAACAAAACTAGATTGTTAGAACTTTTGAATAAAGTTTGGGGTCTAGAAGGTTGTCCTTCAAAAGGACAGCCAGTATTTACAAACTTCAACAAAAGATGAGCGCAAGTATTGCAGCGTCGTCAATCAGGTAGGTGGTTGCATAAGTCGCAACTCTGTAAAGCGTGGTGGTGACGACTTCTAAAAACTCATGTGCTTCATGCATGATGCTGATTGTTCCAGATATGGGCAACTTTACAATTGAAGTGGT
>JAURHO010000344.1 GCA_030833265.1 Crocinitomicaceae bacterium
CACACGACCTTCCTGAATTGCAAATCGTTAAGAAATACAATCAGGCATTGCGCGACGGTGACGATGAAGCGGTACACGCTTGTTACGATGAATTGACTGAGTTGAATGCTTGGGACATGGAGGTGAAGGTGAATCAGATCCTTTCCGTGCTGAAATTGGACAATACCGATTTGTTGATTGGCAGTCTGTCAGGTGGTCAAAAGAAACGTGTAGCACTAGCACAAGTCTTGGTGGCTGAAGCAGATTTCTTGATTTTAGATGAGCCAACCAACCACCTCGACCTCGACATGATTGAGTGGTTGGAAGAGTATCTATCGAAATCGAAATCAACGATTTTAATGGTGACACACGACCGCTATTTCCTCGAGGTGGTTTGCGATACAATTTTTGAGTTAGAAGACCGAACGATTTACAAGTACAAAGGGAATTTTTCCTATTACTTGGAGAAAAAAGCGGAACGACAAGAGCAGTTGTCTTCGACGATTGACAAAGCGCGAAATACATTTAAAAAGGAGTTGGAATGGATTCGCCG
>JAURHO010000345.1 GCA_030833265.1 Crocinitomicaceae bacterium
TTTGAAAGTTTCAATTTTTTACTAGATCCTGATAAACGACAACTATTGACGAAGTTGCAAAGTCAAATGCTTAGCACCTTAGAACTGATTCAAAATTCTGACCGCATCAATCGAGGTGAATTATTTTGGCGACTTGGCCTCTTCATCGCAGCCCTCAATTTGGCATTGCTTGCCGTGCAACTGGCAAGCGTAAATCCCAGAGTAGGTCGAAGTTATTCATTGGCCATGGCAATGCTTTGCTTTATGGGCTACTACAACATGCTCACCATTGGAAAGCGCTTGATTGCCGACGGTACGGCCACTTTTGGCGGCATGATGCTGGCCGTTCACGGCACCGCTACCCTCATTGTGATCCTCTGGTATTTGCATACTGAGTTCAATCTGCATTGGCGCAGATTCGTATCTTCTCCTTAACCTCAAAAGTCATAAAAAGATGGCACGGTACTGCCGCGTCGTGGCGCTTTCCCCTGGCATCAAGTCCGGAACATCTTTATGTCACCGCAAAAAGTTTGCGATAGCG
>JAURHO010000346.1 GCA_030833265.1 Crocinitomicaceae bacterium
AATCTCATCACATCACCACAGGCAGGTGCACCAACAATGCCAGTGCCAATATTATCACCAGTCTTATCAAAAGATCCGACGTTCCTAGGATTTTCATAATGATCCAAGACTTTGGCAGAATATGCCATTACTTTTTCACAGGAACTTCTGTGCCCTCTAGTTTCTTGTGAACTTTCATTTCTTTGCAATTTTGTTTTACATTGCCCTTGGCATCTTTTACAGGCTTGCCTTCTTTGTCTTTAACATCAACGCATACTTTTGTTTTTTCCGCTTCTGCGTAAACTGCTGTTGACATACCGAACAATAAAGCGATGGATAATACTACTGATTTCATTTTTATTCCTTTTTAGAAAATTTCTCGGACGCTGTGAATCCTAAACCTGCAATCACAATATACATCATTGAATCAAATATTTTTGAATCCAATGGGTAACCACACACCATAGCAATAAAACCAACTGCACACATTAGAAATGCTAATAGTGTGACAACTCTTTTACTGGAAACGGTAGCGTTTATACCGTCTGA
>JAURHO010000347.1 GCA_030833265.1 Crocinitomicaceae bacterium
TAGCTGCCCATGTGGATATTCCACGAGCGGTTTCCAATTTTCATTTTTTCGCAACAGCAATTTTACATTTTGCTTCAGAATCGCACTACATGGAAGGCGTTGGGGTGAATTATACCACACGAAAACCAATTGGAATCGTCGGTTGCATTTCTCCTTGGAATCTTCCGCTCTACCTTTTTTCATGGAAAATTGCTCCTGCCTTAGCTGCCGGAAACTGTGTGATTGCTAAACCTTCGGAAGTTACGCCATATACTGCCTACCTTTTGGGTAAAGTAGCACATGAAGCGGGTATGCCTCCGGGAGTGCTCAATATTCTTCACGGCACCGGTGCACAAGTTGGAGATGCCATCGTGAGGCATCCCAAAATAAAAGCGATTTCGTTTACAGGAGGAACAAAAACCGGAGAATATATCGCTCAAACAGCTGGTCCGATGTTTAAAAAACTTTCCTTAGAATTAGGGGGTAAAAATGCTAACATCATTTTTGCAGATTGCGATTTTGATGACATGTTAAGTACAACCATACGGT
>JAURHO010000348.1 GCA_030833265.1 Crocinitomicaceae bacterium
TCGGGTTATATTGTGGCTGCTTTAATAGCTCAGTAACCCGTTTACCGCGCTCCAACTGCTTACGCGTTGCTTCGTCAAGGTCGGATGCGAACTGCGCAAAGGCTGCGAGCTCACGATACTGAGCCAAGTCGGTACGAATACCACCCGAAAGTTTCTTAATTACTTTTGTTTGGGCTGCTCCACCAACGCGCGAAACCGAAATACCGGCGTTAATTGCTGGGCGAACACCCGCATTAAATAAGTCGGTTTCAAGGAAGATTTGTCCGTCGGTAATCGAAATTACGTTTGTGGGCACGAATGCGGATACGTCTCCGGCCTGTGTCTCGATCACAGGCAAAGCGGTCAAAGATCCGGTTTTGCCCTTTACTGCACCATTCGTAAATTTTTCAACGTAATCGGCATTGACTCGAGCGGCACGCTCAAGAAGTCGTGAGTGTAAATAAAATACGTCGCCAGGATATGCTTCGCGACCTGGTGGCCGGCGCAGCAACAAGGAGATTTGACGATATGCAACCGCTTGTTTG
>JAURHO010000037.1 GCA_030833265.1 Crocinitomicaceae bacterium
TACAAATAAATTTAGGGAAATGGGGATTTATTTTTGCGAGCGCTGATAAAACACAAGCGCAATAAACGCAAAAAGTAAATTGGGCAGCCATACCGACCAAAGTGTCGGAAAACCAACTTTAACTGCCGCAACGGTTAGCATTTTCATGGCAAAAATATAGACAAACACGAAAGCCAAACCAATGGCAATGTTTATGCCGATGCCACCTCGTTTCTTCTGAGAAGCCACAGAAACACCTATGATGGTCAAAATATAGGTTGCAAAAGGAAAAGCTGTTCGGGTATACAATTCAATTTCAAACTCCGGGACCAATTTAGAACCTTTGATTTTTTCGCGTTCAATGGCAGCTTTCAACTCTGAAAAAGTAAGCGCTTGTGCCGCGTTGTCCCTTTGCGCCATTTCATCGATGCGGTAAGTAAAAGTGGTGTCTTTGCTTTGACCATGAATGAGTTTACCTTTTGGGAACTGGTAGTCCTTCTCGTAGTAGTCGGTAAGTTTCCATTGATTGGTACCCGGTTTATTTTCTGCAAAACGCGCTCTTAAAAAGTAAACTGGCTCTTGCTCTTTAGACCATTTTTGAATCGTGAGGTCGTGAATGCGTTGATCTTGGCCAGAATAGTTTGAAAAATATACAAGCTCATTTCCTGGATATTCTGCCTGATAATTATCTACGGTGAGAACGTCTCGGTAGTATTTCTCTTCGAAAGCCAAGCGTACTTTGTTGGTTCGGGGAACAATAAAATGATTGAGAATCAATGACAAAACAGTAAGAATGGTGGCGCCAATGAAGTAAGGTCTTAAAAATCGAGAAACAGGCCTACCGGAAAACCAAATCGGAATAATTTCTGTATCCTGAGCCATCTTGGCTGTAAACCAAATCACAGATAAAAAAATGATCAAGGAAGAAAAAGTATTCCCGTAATACAAAACAAAAGTGACATAATACTTGAAAAATATGTCGTTCAGTGGGGCCTTATTCGAAATAAATTCACTGAGTTTTTCGGAAATATCAAATACGACCGACAGTAACATAATTAAGCCCAGCATGAAAAAAAACGTGCCGAGAAACTTCTTGATGATATAGCGGTCTATTTTTTTGAGCATTTTACAAGCGCTGTCCGAGTTTTTGTACCACCTGATTTTTCCAAGTCATGAATTCACCGCTGGCGATTTTTTCTCGGGCAACACGCATGAGTTCAAGGTAGAAAGCTAGGTTATGAATAGTAGCAATTTGCACGCCGAGATACTCCCCTGTTTTGATGAGGTGTCTGAGATAAGCCTTTGTGTAAACTTGATCAACCCACACTGAACTGGATGGATCAAGGGCAGTGAAATCTTTGGCCCACTTTTCATTTTTAATATTGATGGTGCCTTCCCAAGTGTATAACAAGCCATGGCGCGCATTGCGGCTCGGCATCACGCAGTCAAACATGTCCACACCAAGGGCAATACACTCGAGTAAGTTGGTTGGCGTTCCAACACCCATTAAATATCTTGGTTTATCTTTTGGTAAAATATTACAAACCAGATCTGTCATTTCATAAAGATCTTCGTCTGGTTCGCCAACAGACAAACCACCAATGGCATTACCCACAGCATCAAAGGAAGCGATAGCGTGTGCAGACGCTTCTCTTAGATCTTTGTAGGTGCTTCCTTGCACAATCGGGAAAAGTGCTTGCTCGTAACCGTATTTAGGCTCAGATTCATCCATGGCGGTAAAACAACGCTGCAACCAACGATGGGTTAAGTGCATGGATCGTTTGGCATAATTGTAATCACAAGGATACGGCGTACACTCATCAAAAGCCATGATGATATCAGCACCGATACTGCGCTGAATTTCAATGGCGCGTTCTGGCGTAAAGAAATGATAACTACCGTCAATATGCGACTGAAATTTAACCCCCTCCTCTTGAATTTTTCTGGAGCCCGACAACGAATAAACTTGATAGCCACCGCTGTCCGTAAGAATGGGGCGCTCCCAACCTATAAACTGATGCAGACCGCCAGCCGCCTCTAGCACTTCTGTCCCAGGGCGTAAAAACAAATGATACGTATTACCTAGGATAATTTGGGCGTTGATGTCATCGCGGAGTTCTTGTTGATGCACTCCTTTTACTGACCCAACTGTTCCGACTGGCATAAAAATCGGCGTTTCAATAGTTCCGTGAGCTGTATGGAGTCTTCCTAAGCGTGCTTTCGAGTGTGGATCTTGGTGTAAAAGGTCAAAGTGCATAAAAATGTTGAAAAATACCTGAAGCAAAGATACGGGTATTTGATTTGACTGAACATCTTTGTACTCTACAGATGGAACTCATACCGAATTTTAAGTTAGATTACTGGACACTCTTGTTTGTGCTGCTTTGTTTATTCGCAGCCATCCAACTTTTTTACACTTTTCAATTTTATGCGCGTTGGGCTTTTTACAAGAAGAAGCCAAACACCAATCCTTCAGCCCTACCCCCAGTTTCTGTCATTATTGCCGCACGCAATGAATCGGATAACCTCTACGAGAATCTACCGCATATTTTGTGTCAAGACTACCCAGATTTTGAAGTCATAGTGGTCAATAACCAAAGCATCGACGACAGCAACTGGATCCTAATTGCTTTTGCCAGACAATTCCCAAGACTCAAAGTCGTTGAACTGAGCAAGAGCCCGCACCTTCGTCCCGGAAAAAAACTGCCAATTACACTCGCTATTAAAGCCGCTAAACACGAGCACTTCGTCTTGACCGATGCCGATTGCAAGCCTTCATCTAGTTCTTGGCTTAAGGAAATGATGGCTTCCACTGCATACCACCAAGAACTTGTTATTGGATACAGTCCTTTTTCGAAAGAAAAAGGATTTCTAAACCGTTTAGTCAGATACGACAACACCTGGATGTCTGCCTCTTCTTTTGCCTATGCATTGGGCAACATGCCTTACAAAGCCAACGGACGCAATATTGCCTACAGCAAGCAAATTTTTCAGAAAACAAATGGCTTCAAAAACCATTATGCCCTCATTCCCGGCGACGACGACCTCTTTTTGAACGACGCCATTCGCTATACGAAGCCAGCTTTGTGTACAGAACCTCATTCTTTTGTCAATGCACACGCCCCAAAAACCTGGAGTGCATGGCTCAGACAAAAGTCGAAACACCATGCTACTGCTGCCCGTTACAGCTTTATTAAAAGACTGTTGTTAGGAATCTATCCAACTAGTGTGCTTTTACTATGGATTTCTTTTGTTGCTTTGTTGTTCAATAAAGATTTCCTTCCATTGAGTGGAGGAATCTTTCTTGGCACACTGGTCATCAAATGGTGGTTGCAGGGTCGTGGTTTGAACAAATTAGGCGAAAGAAAATTAGCTTTGTTTTTTCCATTTTGGGATCTGCTGCACAGCATTTTGATGCCGGTTATTTATTACATATCCGAAAGGCAAAAGTATTACCGATGGTAGAAAACGAGCACTTATCAGAAAAAGCCAAACAAGACCTTCATCTGGTGACAGCAGCCAAGAGCGGCAGTCAAAGTGCCTATGCAGAGCTCATGGATCGTTACCGAGATTCTATCTATTTCATGATGCTCAAGATGGTTAAAAACCAAGATGACGCAGATGACCTCACCATCGAAGCTTTTGGCAAAGCCTTTGCCCGACTTGATCAATATTCACCAAGTTTTGCTTTCAGCACTTGGCTTTTCAAAATCGCATCAAATAATTGCATTGACTTTATCCGTAAAAAACGCATTGAGGTCACTTCAATTGACCGCGGTATCACAACCAATGATGGCGAGCGCATGCGCATCGATGCCAAATCTCAGACCCTGAATCCAGAAGAAAGCATTATTCATGGTCAGCGTTTGGTACACATGCGCTTATTAGTGAGTAAACTCAAACCAAAGTACCGTGAACTCGTTGAAAAACGCTACTTTGAAGAGAAAAGCTATGAAGAAATTGCCGAAGAGATGGACCTTCCATTAGGAACTGTAAAAGCGCAACTTTTCAGAGCGCGCGATTTCTTGGCCGCCATGATGGAACAAACCAAAGACAGCATTTAATGGAGCTTATTGAGCGCTATTTTCCTGATTTAAGTCCAGAACAAAAAGCACAGTTTGCCCAACTACCTGCACTCTACGAGCACTGGAATGCACAAATCAATGTGATCTCTAGAAAAGACACCGATCATTTTTTAGAAAGGCATGTCTTGCACTCTTTAGCCATTGCCAAAATTCAAAGTTTCTTACCAGGAAGTTCTGTTTTAGACATTGGAACAGGAGGCGGCTTTCCTGGAATTCCTCTAGCCATTTTATTTCCTGAGGTTGAATTTCATTTAGTCGATTCTATAGGAAAAAAAATCAAGGTCGTTACTGAGGTTGCCAATAGCCTGGGGCTGAAAAATGTTAAGGCTAGCCATTTAAGAGCCGAACAAATTAAAGAACGCTATGACTTTATTGTCAGTAGAGCCGTTACACAAATGCCTGTTTTCCTGACATGGGTAAAGGGAAAAAGCAAGCCTAAAAATTTACACTCGCACAAAAACGGCATTCTTTACCTTAAAGGCGGTGATTTAACTGAAGAATTAGCGGGTTTGAAATATCCTATTAAACGCTATCCAATCGCTGACTTTTTCAAAGAAGAATTCTTCGAGACCAAGCAAGTGGTTTACGTTCAATTGGTTCCTTAATAAGAGAGATTAGCAAGCACTAAAGCTTGTATAAAAGAGCCACCGCATAGGCTTTGATTGCTCTTTTTTCACCAAAAGAATCTACTTTTTCGTGTGTAGTAGCTTTGATACTGATGTCTTCAATTTCAACTTGTAAAATATCCGCAATGATTTGCTGCATTGCTGGAATGTGAGGGTTCACTTTTGGCGTCTCTAGAATGACGGTTGCGTCAATGTTTATAATACCGTAACCCTGTTGCTGAATGAGTTCAAAAACGCGTTTCAGAAGAATTTTAGAATCGATGCCCTTGTACTGTGGGTCTTGATCTGAAAAATGAAAACCGATATCGCGGAGTGCCAAAGCACCTAAGAGCGCATCACAAATGGCGTGTAAGAGCACATCGGCGTCAGAATGCCCTACGGCTCCGAAAGGTGCTTCAAGTTGCGTGCCGCCAATCCAGAGTGGATAACCAACAGCCAATTGATGCACGTCTACTCCGTATCCAATTCTGATGTTCGGCTTCATGCTTAGTTTCCTCCGAGGTTCAAACGCAAGGTAAAACGCAGTGTATTTGCTAATGGACTCTGACGGCCATTTAATGAAGCTAGATAAGAGAAATCAATAGCAAACATGTTGTATTTCAGAGAAGCGCCTAAGTTGAGGAACTGTCGGTTACCTTTACTCTTGTTTTCATAAAAAACACCACCTCTGAGTGCCAAAACATCGCTGTACCACCACTCTACTCCACCTGCAATATTGATTTCTGCAAGCTCTTCTTTTAAGCGAGTTCCTTTTACTATTTCATAACTTCCATCGGTCATTTGAATGTAATCGCCATTTTCATCTTTGGCTAAAACACCCGGTGCATCATAGAAAGATTGTAAAATTGATTTGATTACGCCCACATCACCATCCATACCTGCCAACATGACATATTCGCCATTGATGAGTTGATAATAGGCCGGCGTAGGGACAAGCAATTTTTGGAGGTCTAGTGAGAAGGTAACTTTGTTGTATTCGTCAAACTCAGCTAAGAAACTATTGCCTATTTTAAGATTCATCGGGATGAAATCTCGTCTAGACAATTCTGAATAAGCCACTTTGTTCCCGATGTTGTTAAGAGTGAGTCCAAAAGTATATATACCGTCAGTGTTGCCAAGCTTAGCGTCGTCGTTGTAGTAACTGAATGAAAGGTCAGAAGCACCAACTACACCTGGTTTTGTGTTTACCCCAGCAACCGTTAAACCTCCTGTAAGGTTTGAATAGGCAAACTTACCATTGACACCAATACTGAATTTTTCAGCCAGCTTAAATGCATAGGCACCCGTAAGTTCAAACTCGCTTGGTTTGTCTTCACGTAGGACATCCCCATTGATATCAGTAAACGTAATTTCACCGAGACTGAAATAGCGCAGCGCCCCACCAATACTATGGACTTTGTTGAGTTGTTTATAACCTGCTAAATACGATAAATGAATATCATTGGTTAGCGCTCTTAACCAAGGTGTGTAAGACAAACTAACCTCTGATTTCTGCTTGGCAAAACTCAACATAGATGTGTTCCAATAAATAGAGGTCGAACTTGCGCTCAAGGCCGTGCCTGCATCGCCCATACCCCCAGCACGGGAGTCCGGTGTGATGGCCATAAACGGCAATGAAGTCGTGATGGTATTGAGCTGTAAATCGTTGTCAGTGACACCCGATCCGCCAGTGGGTTGCGCCCAAGCATTAAACGTTAGGGCGAAAACAGCGCAGATCAGTTGAAGTGATAGGGAAAAGATTCTTTTCATAGGAGGGGTAAAGATAGGAAATTTCTATTTTAACAAAACAAGTTTTTCAGTTTGCTCGGCGAAGGCGCCATCAGGGGTTTGGATACTCAGTCGATACAAATAGGTACCTCTCGCCAATTCATCTCCGAATTCATCTCGACCATCCCAAAAAATTCCGGAAACCCTGAATCCGGCAGTTGGCATTTCTTGTTGAATGGTTTTGACCAAACGACCAGCAACGGTAAATATCTGGACTTGAACATTCAAACTAGAGCAAGATTGATTGTGTTCAAACATGAATTCAGTGCGTGTTGTAAATGGATTCGGATAATTCAGCACGTGCTGCAAGGTCGGGGTTTCTTTTTGCTGCACCACAAACTCAATCTGAGCCAAATTTGAATTGTTATTGACATCCCAGACCTTCAAGGCCAAGGTGTGTTTTCCAGGAGCGAGGTCCTTAAACTGATAACGAACTTCTCCTGCCTGATACGAATTCAGATTAGCCGTATAAAAATCATTTAAAACAAAAGGCTGAGCAGTTTGCCCATCAAGGATGGCAACAATATCATGACCAATTCCATTTCCTACTGTATTGACCCCATTTTCATCATTTATTTTTGCCAATAGCACAGGATTTTCATCTGTGATGGAGCCGTTCACAAAGCCTTCTTGATTCATGAATAAGGTAATCTCAGGACCTTCTGAATCTTGCACGCCATTCGGATCAATTCCACCCACGTAAAAGCTGGTATCAAAACCTTGCGCATCGAAAATACCATTGTGGCCATAGTAGCTAATTTTACCCAAATCAATATTTAGTGCAATATCTTTTGGAACTATAAATTCGAAGTCAAAATTGCCATTGACGATGCTCGCTTGGCCTCGGTAAATTTTATTGATTTGTTGTTCAAACTGAATTTGCGGAGATTCGTCATCCTGAGCAAGTGTGTTTTGAAGCTTTGCCTTGTCAAAAATGGTAGGCGTTAGGGTGCCATTCCAGGTGTTCAAAATATTGCCGTCGTAATCTTCAATGTGTCCTTTTACTCGTGCTTTTGATAAAGCTCTGAGCGTATCCATTTGTTGAGCAGGGTTCTGGCCATTAATACTGTCTGTAACAATTCGGTAGCGCGGCAAAGCCAGGCGCAAGGCTGGATCTCCAATTAAAGTGAAACTGCGTTTATTTGAAGAACTGGCAGAGGCTGCATTTTTCGTTCTGCGGGATAGCTCTCCAAATTCATAGGCCTGACCATCCGGATAACGATTAAAAATCCTTTTCATGAGTTCTGTACCCATCGTAGTGTTTACACCAAAATATACCGAACGCGTCGTGGTGAGCATGGCAATTGCCCCGCCTGCCGGATTCAAGAATACCCATTCACCTGCGGAAACGCGCTCAGGGTCGTCAAAACGGGTGAATTCACAAGTTGCAGAGACAAATAAATGTAAAGCATGGATATTATTCCATGCGTTAACCTGATCAACAGATACGACACGCTCATCTGCCAAACCAACTTCGCCACCGTGACCAATATAATTTGCCACTAAAACGCCACGTTGAATATTAGCATCTATAGCTGACACCATTGCTGGAAAACGCTCACCTCCTGCTGTTACTACTTTAGGAAATGCATCCATATACAGCTTGTTAAAGTTGATTTCAGGATTAAATCCGTTACCAATAGAATATTGTGCCTCTGCATCCGTGTCCACAAAATAACCCGACTCGCGGTTATCTGCCATCAGTAAATACTGCAAGCGCCAGTCGCCAAAAGTTTTATCGGTTTGTGTGTTCATGCAGCATGAATTCCCAACCGGATAAAATTCAGAACCATTTTTCATGTAATGTTCGATTTTATCCACCATCTGCTTGGCCTGCAAATTTGTACTGACAATTAAACGCCCTACGCCCACATCCATGATATCTGAAGCACTAATGGTTTCGTTGTCATCTAACATGCCAAAGAAATCATCCACGACCATCGCATCAGTCATGTTTTCACTTGCTTGCATTTGATAGGTTACAATAAAGTTGTTGTTATTTGGCATCCTGTTTTTTGGATCATAGGTGCCATCTCCGAAAAGTAAAAGATATTTAGGTTTGGTAGCGGGGTCATTGGTCATAGCCCGATCGTAAAACATTTTGGCAAATCGCCGAATTGCCGCCGGATCTTGCATTCCTGAACTGAACTCATTATAAATGGCCTGTGGTTGTATCACATGAACACTTAAGCCGTTGGCCCGATGCAGGTCTGCTAAGCGGTTGGCTTGCGCTAAGAAATCAGGATGCGCAACCATCAGGTAATCGGCTTGAGCCAAACCATGCAAATCTTGAAAAGCGACAGGACCTACATTTTCAGGTGTAAAAAACGCAGTGCCAGATGCAGCAACAAACTCTTTATACCCAACTGTTGCGTTGAAACTAAGCACACCGTTTGCATATTGTTTGGGCATGAGTACTGGTTCGTGTTTATCTGAGATGTCCCAAACAAAAGTACTTTGACTTGCCCCGCTGATCTGATAAGCCGCCACACCCGTGTTCATCGTCCAAGTTCCTACTCTGAAATTCATTTGGCTACCCGCCATCACCAAATTTCTTTTTGCGTGTATTAAAATCCGATCAAGATTAGTCACCACATTCGGATTCAGTCGGTCAATTTCAATTGTTAAATTGAGATTTGATGAAGGTGTAGAATCATTGCACTGCAAAATTCCTCTTTGAAAATAGTTACTGGAAAAGGGCATTGAGGTCTGCCCAAGCACAGTTGCTCCTTTTTTAACTTTAAATTGATTGCCAGAAGTTCTTGAATTTGAAGCAAAACTTACCTGAAGCTTTACAGGCTCATTGACAATGTTTGGAATATTAAAGTTAAAGTTCTGCGATAACTCCACATCAAATTCTTCCCCATACCAGCGCTGACCTCCTTTGCACAAGTTTACCAAATCATTTTCATAAACATCACGGTATGTGTATGCCGTTATTGTTGTATCTGCCGGCAAATCTATTACAACTGCCTGATTGATTCGAAGTGGCGCCACGTCAGACCCAACATAAATAAAATAATAGGATAAATCTGAGTAAGCATGTTTCGTCTGATCAAACATGCCTCCTGCAACAGGATCCCAACGATTGGGCCCCCAACCGTAGAAGAGTACGTAATCGTTGTCGTTGAAAACGCCATCGCTTTCACCAATAATTTGGATGGCATTTTGAGCGAGGTCATCCGTAAATGGCACTGAATTCAACTCGGCAATAACACCTTCACCGTTTCCAAAAATATGTAGATGCTGCGGATTCAACTGCGCTGTATTAATGCCGCAAGCGCTTAAAAATGCCTTGTCGAGTTTGTAGATTCCGTCGCGATTTACCGCAATCTTATACCAACTGCCTGTTGTTGTGCCTAAAATGGAATGTGCAGCATAATCCTTTGTACTGAAATTGGTCTGTGGTTGGATAGTTACATCAAAAGATAGTAAGCGCTCTAAAATTCCTTTATTGTTTCTGATGCCAAACCCGTAAATAGAAAGTAACGGTTTCCCTGCATCACTCACTATTTTAGCGTCAATTTGAAATTCATTAGCGAACTGAATGCCTAGCTGTGTATATTTCTCGCGTTCTTCTAAAGGTACTGGCTCGTATTTCAGATTCAGTAATTGTACGGAACCACTCTTATTTTTCTGTGGCTGTTGAAAGGCAAAAAATGGCTGGTTCAAATCCAAACCAAATCCCTTAATTACTTGGACGTTTGTTGCATATGTACCACTTTGTGCTAAAGAAGAATCCGTCCACTCCAACACAAAGTTTTGTGATAGAGCACTCAGGGACATTGACCATGAAAAACAAAGAAATAAAAAAGAGCGTTTAAAATAATTCATGAAACTTGCAGTTTTTAGCGCTAGAAAAACGTCAATATATTTATTTTATTTGAATAAATATTCGATATTTGTAACCTTTGAAACCTAAATCTCGTTTAGATTGTTCGTGCTAAAACCAACTTTCGTGAAAATAGTTAAACCTATTCTTGCCCTACAGTTCTGCTTCATTACACTGATAATGAGTAACATAACTTTAGCTCAAGATCCTACATTTACCCAATTCTACGCCAATCCAACTTACCTCAATCCTGCGTTGGCCGGTTCATCTGGGTGTCCAAGAGTATCGCTCAATTACCGCAACGAATGGCCTCAACTCACAGGTAATTACGTAACCTATGCGGCTGCATACGACACATATGCTAAAAATATTTCCGGTGGTTTTGGCTTGTTGGCCATGCATGACGTACAAGGTCAAGGAACCATTCAAACCTCAATGATCGGCGGTATCTACTCTTACAACCTAAAAGTAAATCGCAAATTTTCTTTGATGTTCGGAGCAAGAGCTGCATACTTCCAAAAATTTCTTGATTGGGACAAACTAACTTTCGGTGACATGATTGATCCTCGTCGTGGTTTCATCTATCAAACCGGTGACGTGCCTAGAGGAAATGGTCGTCGAGGCTTTTTTGATGTAAGTGCTGGTTTTGTAGGTTTCACCAAGAACTTCTATTTTGGTGGTGCCGTTCATCACCTCAACAGACCAGACGAATCTATGATTCTCGGAGAGTCTAAACTTCCAATGCGTTTCACAGGTCATATGGGTGCCAACATTAAAATTGGTCAGCGCGGACGCTACTCAAGCTCTACCTATATTTCTCCAAACATTATCTACCAATATCAAAATGGCTTCCAAGAGCTAAACATTGGTGCCTATTTGAAATACGAAAACTTCACTATTGGTGCTTGGTACCGCAATCGCGACGCCTTCGTCATGACTGTCGGCATCAACACAGACAAGTTTAAAATTGGTTATAGCTATGACCTCACTGTTTCTCAATTAGGAAATGGTACATCAGGTGGTTCACATGAAGTTTCCATGGGAATCAATCTAAAATGTAAAAAGAAACCTAAAAACTTTAGAAAAACGTCTTGTCCGTCTTTCTAAACGTAACCAAATTAATAGTTGAACTTAAAGTAATAAATTCAAGCATATGAAGCGAATGATTCAAAACATATTCGGAATAGCACTAACCGCTTCGTTAGTGCTTTCTTCATGTACAAAAGAAACCTCTTCTGCTACAGGTTGGGAGTTCAATAACTTTAAAAACGGTGGTTTTGAAAAGTTTGACGCCAAAGAGCAAGAAGCTGGTCCAGGTTTGGTCATGGTAGAAGGTGGTACTTTCACAATGGGTAGAACAGAACAAGACGTCATGTCTGACTGGAACGCACGTGCGTCCAGAGTTACTGTTGCCTCTTTCTACATGGATCGTACCGAAGTCACCAACTTCAATTGGTTAGAGTACATGTACTGGATGCGTCGTGTTTACAACAAAACTTACCCACACGTATACAAAAAATGTTTGCCAGATACACTTGCCTGGAGAGCTGCTTTAGGATACCGTGAAAAATATGTGGAATATTACCTTCGCCACCCTGCTTACAGAGATTATCCTGTTGTTGGTGTTTCTTGGTTACAAGCAAATGATTTCTGTAAATGGCGTACTGACCGTGTGAACGAAGCTATTTTAGTACGCGAGGGCATCTTAAACTGGCACTTTGCAGACGAAGGCGACCTCGGTGCAGCACTTGTTGAAGACAAAGCCAATAAATACACCTCTGTACCTGAAAACATGTTCTCTACAGAAAATTACCTCAATGGTAATTACAACGTTGAAACAGATGATAAAGGTTATACCTTAACTAAGGACGGCACAAAATTGCCTAAAACTCCTAAAGTTACTAAAGAAGAATCTGCACAATACGGTA
>JAURHO010000349.1 GCA_030833265.1 Crocinitomicaceae bacterium
AAAATAGGGCACGAGTTCAGGATGAAGATTGAATATCTTCACGGCCTTCAAATAATCCTCGTAATGTGTTTCGTAGTATTTCATTTTTTGTAAATACTATGAAATTGTCTCTATGTTTTTTTTAAGGGAACGTAGTTCCCTTATGAACCCTCCTTTATAAAAAGGTTTTGTAAATTCAAAGAGAGAAAAACATTCTCTAAAACATTTTGTAAACTTGAAAAATATTTTTCTATGCAGTCATTTTGAAAATTTTTTCAAATTATCAAAATCTTTTGAACAATATTTTTCTCTCTTTGATTTCTCTCTGTTTGAGTTCTCTCCGGAAAAAACCGTCAAAACAAAATACTTTATTTTGGTATATGACCGACGCATTTACCATTAAAAATTATTCCATTCTAACTTCCTTCAATAAAACGCAAATTTACATAAAAATGATGGATTCTACAAATCATCTTACATACGAAACAAATTTAGATGCTGGGGAACTCCGTCTCTCAACTACTTTAGAAGACGCGTACAAAATA
>JAURHO010000350.1 GCA_030833265.1 Crocinitomicaceae bacterium
ACAATTTTCTTCCAACATGAATGCCGCAAGGTGGATTTGGAGAAAGGCATTGTTTATTTAACCAATATGCAAACAAATGAAAATTTAGAAGACCAAGCAGATGTGGTTTTTGCTATTGATGGTGCATTTTCGGCTGTTCGATATAATTCCATGCAGAAATTAGGTCGATTTAATTACAGTCAAAATTTTATTGCTGATGGTTACCGGGAAATCCTTTTGCCTGCCAACGAGGATGGATCAGCAAAAATGGATACAAGTGCTTTGCATATTTGGCCTAGAGGTCGTTTTATGATGATTGCACTTGCAAACAATGATAATTCTTTTACATGTACGTTGTTTATGCCGCATAGCGATCATAAATATGCCTTCGATAAATTGGTTTCAAAAGAAAAAGTTAATGACTTTTTCCAAGAAGTATTCCCTGATTTTTATCAAATGCTTCCATCCATAGCGGAAGAGTGGGAAAAGCATCCATTGGCTTCACTGGCTATTATACGTTGTCATCCTTGGACGTCAGGAAAGGT
>JAURHO010000351.1 GCA_030833265.1 Crocinitomicaceae bacterium
GCTTGTTGGATATGATTTGAATATAAATGTGTATCACCTAAATTACCAATCAATTCATCAGGCACCATATTCACTTCATTCGCTATTATATGTAATAATAATCCGTATGAAGCAATATTAAATGGCAATCCTAAAAAAGTATCCACACTTCGTTGATTCCACATTAAAGATATTGTTCTTTTAGGTACGTTTAATTCATCTAATTTAGATTCATCAAAATCTTCTGCGTAATAAATATTTTTACTTAAAGAATCTGTCCAATATTTTTTTCTTTGTTCAAAAGTAAGTTCTTTTGTATAAATTTGAAATCCATAATGACAAGGTGGAAGAACCATTTGGTCTAATTCACCCACATTCCACGCACTTACCATCAATCTTCTACTATCAGGATTATCTTTTAAGTTTGTAATCAAATCGTGTATCTGGTCAATCTTACCATTACTACTATTCCACTGTCTCCATTGTTTACCATAGATTGGTCCTAAATTACCCCACACTTTAGCAAACTCATTATCAGTTTTA
>JAURHO010000352.1 GCA_030833265.1 Crocinitomicaceae bacterium
AAGTTCTGAAATTTCTTTTAAGATAGGATAATAACTCATTTGAGGTATTTCCACTATATTTTGAGAATTTATCCATACTTTCTTCTGATATAATCATAAATATAAAAATATTTATTAACAAAATCAAAATTATGGCAAAAGGTTCAAAATCTTCATCACCTTCTAACAAGGTTTCTTTCGGTAAAAAATCAACAGGGAAAGCTAAAAAAAGCTTTAATAAGAATGACAAAAAAGAAAGGAACTATAGAGGACAAGGAAGATAATGATAAGATTAAAATCACTACTTAAAGAGGAAGAGGTTGTAAAAAACAAAGATACTGGTAATGTTTATGTGGTTCAGAAGATGAATCCTAATAAACACGTTAAACCTACACCTGCTGAAATTGAAAAAGCAAAATCAAAGAACGGTGGGCAGTTACCAAAATCAGAACCTCAATCTCCACAGAAACCACAGAATACTGCACCTACCAAACCAGGTCAGAAATTGGGTGGTAGTGATTTTGCATCATCGGCAGAAACT
>JAURHO010000353.1 GCA_030833265.1 Crocinitomicaceae bacterium
CATAGATTTTGATGTTGTCGCCCAGCTTCTGTTTTTGCTGGTCAATAATGTCATCACCACTTGTGCCATAAAAGTCCATGATTGTGTTCTCTAGTGCGTTGAATCCAAAGGATTAAGTGTAAAAATGTTCTTAAATCACAGTTTTATAAAACATTAAAACAATCATTCAGATCAAAAGTTAATACTACTAGGTATTGCTTGTAATAAGACTTGTAGGTATGAGCATAAATATGTGCAAACGATTGGGTTCAATTGTTAGAACTTTTGAATAAAGTTTGTGACCTTGGATTGGTTTTGATGAATTAGTGTTTTCCTGGGGATTATTTGCCCATAAGAGTTGAACCTGCATACTCACTCAAACTTATTCACTGGAGTCTGCAATGCCAAGAGCGAAGAAAACATGGGCAGAAAAGATGAACGCTAAACCGCCTCATCATGTCGTCCTCGACAAAGATTTTGCGGGGATACCTAAAGGGGCAAAGCTGCACATTTCAAGTCCAGTAGAGATTGCTGCTGAAC
>JAURHO010000354.1 GCA_030833265.1 Crocinitomicaceae bacterium
AAGGTGTCCAAACATCAAATGGAACACTCGCCGCCGTGTTTGAAATCAAATGTAGATTTTGCACCATGCGGTTATAACCCCCTTTGATTGAAGAAGATTTCTTTACTGCGTATTTGAATCCCAAACGAGGTTCCCAATTGAAATAATTGGCAATTACTTCATTGTTGCCTGCAACACTGGTTGAGGTTACAATTTTTCTTTGTCCCACCAAAGGATCTTTGAACGTATAATAATTTCCTTTACCTAAATACAAAAACTGACTCACTCTCAAACCTGCACGAACTGAAAATTTACCGGTTGAATTGATATCTGAGGTTACATAAGCGGCATTTTCCATACCGTATTTGTCGGGCAAACTGAAGCTTCTTGTTTCTCCGTTCGAGATGGATGTTGCATTGCCTGGAATGAAGTTGTAGTAGGTACTTTGTACGCCAGTGCCTATTTCAACTTTGGGACTTAGGTAATATTTTAAATCGCCTTTTACGCTGTTATTGATGATATAGCTATACCAATTGAAT
>JAURHO010000355.1 GCA_030833265.1 Crocinitomicaceae bacterium
AGGCGCTACCTTAAGTTTGGGACAAAGACAACTATTGAGTTTTATAAGAGCACTTTTATACAATCCAAGTATTTTGATCTTAGACGAGGCCACTTCCTCTATTGATACAGAGAGTGAGCAACTCATCGAAAAAGCAATTGAAACTTTAATTCAGGGTAGGACATCTATCGTGATTGCGCATCGATTATCGACCATCCGAAAGGCCGACCAGATCCTTGTGCTGAAGCAAGGAAAAATCATTGAAAATGGGACACATCAATCCTTAATGGAGCAGGGTGGATTTTATAAGTCCTTGAATGAAATGCAATTTGATCCCAAAAAGAGCGCTTAATTTTTTAAATAATTGAAAATCATATATTTAGGAGAAACTAAAACATTTTTTTTCATGCTATATTTCTGCTAAATATTATGACTTTTCAGCAGCTTTATCCCTATCTTTGCCGCAAATTTTGAGATCACTATGGCATCTAGAACTATTAAATCTTTACTGGTATTGTGTTTGAGCTTATTTACAATG
>JAURHO010000356.1 GCA_030833265.1 Crocinitomicaceae bacterium
GGGCCCTTCTTTAATCTCTGCAAGAATTTAATCCCTGCAGCGCATTGATTTCTTGGTAGAATCCGAAAGAATGAATTACATCATTCCGCCCATGCCGCCCATGTCGGGACCGTGGCTGTGGCCTTTTTCTTCTTCCTTGATTTCGCTCAAAACGCACTCGGTTGTCAAGATCATGCTGGCAATAGAAGCCGCATTTTCCAAGGCTACGCGAGATACTTTCTTTGGGTCAATAACACCCGCAGCAATCAAGTTTTCGTATCTTTCTGTACGGGCGTTGTAACCGAAGTCACCTGTACCCTCCATTACCTTCTGAACCACAATGCTTCCCTCACCACCGGCATTGGCAATGATCTGACGCAATGGCTCTTCCAAGGCGCGACGTACAATCTGGATACCTGTATTCTCGTCTTCGTTTTCGCCTTTTAGGTTTTCTAATCCAGCGATCGCACGAATCAAACTTACGCCACCACCAGGTACGATTCCCTCTTCAACGGCAGCACGGGTTGCGTGCAATGC
>JAURHO010000357.1 GCA_030833265.1 Crocinitomicaceae bacterium
AGCCTACTGATCGCTAACCGAGGCGAAATAGCCTGCAGGATCATTCATAGCGCATCGTCTGCAGGCATCAAGACGATTGCTATTTATAGCGATGCCGACCAGGCAGCTCGCCACACACGCCTTGCTGATGAGGCCTACCGTATTGGGCCAGCCGAGCCATCTGAGTCCTACCTGCATATCGACGCCATCATCCAGCTCGCTAAGCGTTTAGGCGTTGATGCGATTCATCCAGGCTATGGCTTTTTGTCTGAAAACCCTAGGTTTGCCAAGGCTTGCGAAGAAGCCGCGATCCTATTTGTGGGTCCTAGCGCTGCGTCGATGCAAGCATTGGGCAATAAGTCAGCTGCAAGGCGCTTAGCCATAGAGTTGGGTATCCCAGTTCGGCCGGGCTATGAAGGCGACGCTCAAGACGATGACACCTTCCTCGCACAAGCTCAAAGGATTGGCTATCCCCTGATGATCAAGGCGGCAGCAGGCGGCGGCGGTCGCGGAATGCGTGCGGTTGATCACCAAGAA
>JAURHO010000358.1 GCA_030833265.1 Crocinitomicaceae bacterium
TCTAGCAGGGTCTTGCTGAGTCCAGTGTTGAGATGTGCCAGTTGTAGCACTGGCACACTCAACGGGCACAGACCCCAATCCGTGCTATGATAAGAGGACACAAGCAAAGAAAAGCACCGATGACAACTGCACAAAAACTAGAAAAAGCATTTCTTTTGAATGTATTTGCTCTGGTGAATGAAGTTCAAGGTAAGTATAAACTTCCTTCGCAGTTTCATTCTAATACCAAATCAACTTGGATGAAGCAAATCACTAATCCCAAGCAAAAAAAAGATGCTCTTTCCCGTGTTTGAACTCAATGAGTAAACTTCTTGATCAAATTGAACAAAACGTAATTAAACAATCACGCTATAAAACTATGTCTTCTTCTTCATCTTCATCTTCTTCTTTTTTAATATCTTTGTATTCTAATACCTTATCCTCATTTACAATCTCTTTTTTTTTAGGTTTTAATATTTTTAAATCATCTTCAAAAAGATAATCTAAATTAATATCTGTCTCTTTAATATATGTAGC
>JAURHO010000038.1 GCA_030833265.1 Crocinitomicaceae bacterium
TAAAAAACATCATTGCTCCTTCATTGAAGCAGCAATGCGTTTGAGTAACGGGCTGACCAAATATTGCAAGAGTGTTCGGCTTCCTGTTTTTATCACTATTTCGACAGGCATACCTGGTTGCATTTTTCGTGAGCCCAGAATTTTTAAACCTTCCTCAGTCACGTGAACTCTTGCCAAATAATAAGGCATAGCATTTTGCGTGTTGTCAGTCAATGCATCGCTCGAAAGTGTCTTAAGTACGCCAGGAACGACCAATTGGGGTGAATCTGAAAAGGCTGAAAAGCGAACATCAACTTTGTCTCCCGACTTGATTCGATCGATTAGGTGTGGCGCAATTTTGGTTTCTAACACCAGCAACTCTTCCGACGGAACAATCTCCATCATGCGTTGACCTGCTTGAACAATTGATCCAACAGTTTGTACACTCAGACCTACAACTTGCCCGGCAACTGGTGATTTAATTTCAGTCCGCTCTAACTCCTGCTTTGCCGCGTTGAACTTCTCTGTTTGGGATTGAATCTCTGGACGGATTTGAGATAAGTTCTGCTCCACCTCTTTCAAGAAATCAGCACGCAGCGACATTTGTCTCTGCTCAATTTCAAGAATTGCTTGCTTTGCGCGAATTTGATTGGCTCTATTCTCGGCTATAGAACTTTTTACTTCAGACACACCACGTTCAAGTTCATGTTTTTTACTGACGGGTGCATAACCTTCAGCAACCAAATCGCGTATACCCACTAAGTCTTTTTCTAAAGAGTTGAGTTGTGAATTCCGGTTGATATCAACTTGCGAACTGGTTTCAACAATAGAGCGTTGTCCAAGAGATGACTCACGAAGCGCTCCCAATGCAGAGTCAAGGCTATTGCGCCTTGCTTGAAGTAGTTGTGATTGCAACTTTAGCTGGTGATTTAATTGTTTATCCTGCAGCGCCAACTTTGAAAGTTCCGAATCAAATTGGATCACGTTGCGACCAGACTGTTCAGCCAGAAGCCGTGCTTCAATAATTTTGAGATTAAAGTATTGTTGACGAATAGATTCATAACTGGCTCGAACCATTTCATCAGACAATTTGATCAAGGGCTGATTTTGAGACACGGTTTGCCCCTCAGTAACCAGTACCTCCTTCACGACACCACCTTGGAGGTGCTGAATGACTTTTCTTTTTGTATCTATTGATACCAAGCCTTGAGTTGGTACACCTTCATCTAACGGAACCAATGCTGCAAAGCATAAAAAACCACCGAGACCAAAGCCAAGTACCCACACTCCAATTCTTTTCACTTTAGCAATTTCAGTTGACAGCTGAGATTTGTCTTTAACATCACTTACAAGTGTTTGCTCTTTTAGATGCGGATTTGCTGATATTTGTGTTGACATGTGCTTGCTCATATATACGTTGACTTTGCCACTGCGATTGACTATTTGATAGATAGACTTCGATGACTGATGATTCGACCGTTTTCCATTTCAAGAGTACGATCTACGAAATTCAGTAAAGATTCACGATGCGTAATTAATACGATCGTTGTGCCAGAAGCTTTAAGTTCTTTCAATACAGACTCCAAAGCATGAACACCTGCATCATCTAAACTTGAGTCAGGTTCATCCAACACAAGAAGTTTGGGCGTATCGTAAATAGCCCGAGCCAATGCAATTCTTTGCTTTTGCCCAGAACTTAAAGTGCCTCCTTTGCCTGTTATTTGGTTGTCATACCCATCTGGCAGGTGGAGAATAGTTTCATGCATTCCTACATGCTTGGCTGCAAGAATTACTTTTTCATGATCAATTTCAGACATTCTTGCAATGTTTTCAGCAATGGTGCCGTCAAAAAGTTCAACATCTTGCGCTAAGTAGCCCACTTGTGGACCAAAGTCTTCTCGGTCAAGTTTATCTATACCTAAGCCATCAAATAAAACGCGTCCTGTAAAGCTAGGCCAAATTCCTAGAATGACTTTGGCCAATGTTGATTTACCTGATCCAGATGCACCGATAACTGCTATCGCTTCTCCCGCATCAACTTGCATTGAAACAGCATTAAGAATGGGCAATTTTCTTGAATCAATATTTGCAGTGATGTCATTTAGCATCAGGTTTCCCTGGAGCTTATGACGTAGTCCAGTAGTTTGAATTTCTGGAAATTCTTCGAGCAATAATTCAATTCGCTCCGAAGCTTGGAAAGCTTGTTTAAACCCCCTCCAGCCATTGACCATCATGTCTAAAGGCGCAGTAGCTCGGGTCATTAGCAAATTAGCGGCGATCATTGCACCGACGGATAGCTCACCTTCCATAACCAGTAAAGCCCCTACACCCAATGCCAGTGATTGTTTTAAAACTGTGATTTCTTTGGTTGCAGAAGTAAGTTTTGATTCAAGATTCTCTGCTTCGGCACCAATTCTGAGCACTTCATTTTGGCGTTGCCACCATTTAAATTGAAGATTCTTTGCCATACCGTGTGCCTCTATCACCTCAGCATTGCGAAGCTTGCTGTGCACAAATCTATTTAGTTCAGTTTCTTCTTCAAGCGATTGATCTTTACTGTCTTTCGTTTGTTGGGCTGAAAACCATGCAACAAAAGAGAGGTTAATGCAAAAAACCAAGGCCAAAATACCTAGCCATGGATGAAGTAAAAACATCACAATAATATAGAAGGGTGTCCACGGCGCATCAAGCAAAGCATAAATACTTTGCCCTGTGAGCGTCTGCCTAAGTTGACCCAAGTCACTGAAAGGTTGCAATACCGTTTTTTGCGACTGCTTGAGTCTACTTAGGAATGAAACGCGAAAGAGCCTTTGACTTAATGCTAACTCTAGGTTGACACCGGCAGCAACGAGAACTTTTGAACGTGCCCATTCAGAAAAGATCATGCTCAACATGAGCCCTAAAGTAATGACACTGACCACGATGAGTGTAATTTCACTTTTACTCACCATAATGCGATCATAAATTTGCAACATGTAAAGTGTTGGGACCAGCATCATGATGTTGGCAACAGAAGAGAATACAAGTGCCAAAAGCAACTCTCGCTTATATGTTCGCGCCAATTTAGAGAGCAACGTGTTGTTGTTCATAAATGAATTAATCTTGTTCATGCTTCAATTGTTTTGGTGTAATTTTCGAAGCTTGTTCAGCAGTTATTGATTTCACTTCTTTTCCGGCTAATTTTTCCAAAACCAAATCGCGAGGTCCAAATATTTTTGGTTTTCCGCCTTTCATCACTAACATTCGATCTGCGTATTTCAAGATATCTTTTTTGTGAGTTACGACAACAACAGTCGTGTTTATTTCTTTGAGATATTGCAAAATTTTGTAGAGCGCTTGAGTCCCTTGAATATCTAAATTTGCGTTAGGTTCATCAAGCACAATAAATTTGGGATCGCCATAAATTGCCCTGGCCAGTCCAAGTCGTTGTCTTTGTCCTCCTGAGAAAACTGTTCCATCCTCACCTACTTGCGTATTAAATTTATCAGGTAGGCTTTCGATGAAGCTTGAAAGACCAACCAATTCAATTGCTTTGCTTAACTTGTCTTGTTGTATCTCTCCAAATCTGCAAATATTGTCAGCAATAGTCCCTTCAAGCAATTCAATGTCTTGAGGTAAATATCCTAAATAGCTACCAAGCTCATCTTTTGACCAACTGTATATATCTACGTCATCTAAGCGGATGGAACCAGAGAGACTTGGCCAAACACCCACTAGCAATCTAGCAAGCGAAGATTTACCAGATCCTGACGGTCCCATAACAGCCAAGCACATGCCTTGCTTCAATGAAAATGTGACGTTTGAAAGGATTATGGTTTTAGATCCGGGAGCTCGTGCATTCAAATTGTCTACGTGCAAAACGCCCCGTGGTGCGGGTAGTTTCATCGCAGCAATTGGTTCTGGATTTTCAGATAAAAATTCATCTAATCTTGAAAATGCATCACCTGCAGTGACAATGGTTTTCCAACTACCAATTAGCTTAACCATGGGTTGTATTGCCCTTCCACCAATGATGGATGCAATGATCATTGCGCCACCGCCATCTGGCAATTCACCCATGAGGGTAAGCCAACATCCTAAGCCCAGTACGACTGATCCTTGCCCAATCATGATGAATTTTGAAAGCGTTGATCCCAAGCTTTGACTACGCGTTGCTTCCGCCATTTTCTCAATGTGTTCTCTTTGAATGAGCTCCCATTTGCTTTGTACTGCGTTCATCATGCCCATAGCGTGAATAGTTTGCGCATTACCTGCACCATCAGCAACATAGAGCTGAGCCTTGGCATTGGCTTTTTGTGCTTCTTTCACACTCGGTCGCACAGTGAGTTCGGTCCAATAAGCGATCAAAACCAGCAGCGCAACAGCCGACACTGTGACAACACCCATCCGTGGATGAATTAAATAAACCAAGGCAATGAAAAAAATACTAATGGGCGTGTCCAAAATCGCAAGCATGCCTGGAGAAGACAAAAAGGATCTAATTGTTTTTAGGTCTTGCAGAGCTAGTCGTGCTGTTGGTGATCTTGAATGGAGATAGCTTTTGTAACTAGCCTGAAAAACACGCTGGCCCATACTCTCATTAAATCCAACCGCTACGGCTTGCATCATTCGAAATCTGACCCATTCCAAAAATCCTGAAATCACTAAAAAGCCAACAAGTAGTAGCGTTACTACGAGCAGCACGGTTTCACTTCGGCTATTGAGAACAGGACCATATACATCTTTCATATAGCCAACGGGGGCCAATGAAAGAAGGTTTGCGATTAATGTAAATATAAATGCATTCCGTATGGTCGACGCATTTTTAAGAATTGCATTTCTTAATTCAGAATGTTGAAATAATTTTTTCATAGAGCAATCGACTTTTGTTTTTCTTCTGACACTACTTGGACAGATGGCTTTATTTGTAGTGAGCTTTCGGAGTCTTGACTGAATACAAATCGAAGATAAAAACTTTCCTTCAAAAGCGTCAAAGAAAGTTCTTTCAATTTTTCAGTGCGCAATAAGTGATCTATTTCTTCACTCAGATTTACTTGAATTTTCATTCGCCCATCAAGCGTGAAAATTGACAGTGCGTTTTTTTTAAGCGTAAGTGTATGTTTGTCAAAAAATACAGGTGTAGTTTCTGCAAACTTCAATACGGGTATTGGATTTCCACTTTTTATCAATGGAGTCCATTTGCCGTCAGGGTCTTGGTAGATTTCTTTAGCTGCGCGACTAACTGTATGGATGGCATTGCAAACCATCTGAGAGCCCAGCAATGGGAATTTGTCTCGTAGAGTGCGGTAGGCAAGATGGTGGAGTGTGACGCGGTGCCAGCTTCGCGAGCTGGCTACAATTTTTGCCGCCTCATCGCACGCTAGTGCAAAAGTTTTTTGCAGGTCAATCAGCTTAGATGCTTGGTCTGCATCTACTATAAGTTTGATCTGAATTGAATTTTTCATATAGGAGATAGTATCACATACTCCTATATGAATTTTTAAGTAACTTTGTGGTGAAGTAAATTGTGCCAGCCTAGAAGGCCCACCACACGCTGATTCTCGAGGCACACAATACGACTGATTCGTTTCTCTTCGAAAATTCGCAGTGCATCGCTTGCCAAAGTTTGCGCATCTATGGTGAGTGGCTTACTGGTCATGAAATTAGAGACTGGTAATGACAACTTCTCATCAAAATGTCCTTCGCTTTGCACAATCAGGCGGCGTAAATCGCTGTCTGTAAAAATGCCACTTAATTTGTCTTCACCACTAAGAAGCAAGATTGCACCCATACGGCCGATTGCCATTTCGGGAATAACATCTTTGAGAAGGGAGTTTGCCTGTCTGTGAGGAATCTCGGCAATGGGCTGCATGACATCTCGAACACGCAAATAATATTTACGTCCGAGTGCACCCATTGGGTGTGTTCTTGCGAAATCTTCAGTTGTAAAGCCCCTGGCTGCCACCACTGCCATTGCCAAGGCATCTCCTAGCGCCAACTGCACAGTGGTTGAAGAGGTAGGCGCAACTCCCAAAGGACATGCTTCGGCTTTTACGCCTGTGTCTATGTGAAAATCACTCAATTTGGCAATTGCGCTGGTAGGCTTTCCTGTCATACCAATCACACGTACTTGGAATCTTTTTGCAAAAGACACAAAATTAACCAACTCGTCAGTTTCACCGCTATTCGAAAGAGCTACCAGTACATCGCCTTCTGTAATCATGCCGAGATCGCCGTGCCCGGCCTCACCAGCATGAACAAAAAATGCAGGACTACCTGTAGAAGCTAACGTAGCAGCAATTTTCCGACCAACATGACCGCTTTTTCCTACACCAGAGACAACAATTCGTCCTTTGCACTTGAGCATTAGGTCAACGGCACTCAAAAAGTCTTGATTCAGTTTGTCCGCGCTATCCAAAATTGCTTGAGACTCTTCGGCGAGGACATCGCGACCTAATTTGAGTAAATCTCCGGAGTATGTAACAGCCACTGTTAAACCTTAATTCCTTGTTGTGTACGAGCGTATGTGCTGTGCCATTCGTCTGACATATCACAATCCCAGTAATCTTTGAAACAGGGCGTTCCTAGCGTGTAGTGAAGTAGTTTTGCGTTGTAATTGTCTTCATATTCAGTGGTAAGCCAATTCCACTCTTTTGAAAACTCTCCAACTAAACCATCCTCTAACCATTGGAACCTGTGCAAAAAAGCACCTGATTGTTTCATGACAAATTCAGGCGTCATGATTTTGTTTGCAGGGTGACCGCAGTTCCAAAGCACAACACTCGACCAATTTTTACGAGGATAGTCTTGGTTTTTATTGCCTAAGTATTTGCCAGATGCTTTCGTTTTGTAATCGTGTTTGGCGCACAGAACTGCTTTTGACTCATCGCGCTGAGCCCACAATTTTGCAATATCGTCACGGCAAATCATGTCGCCGTCTGCAAAGATGGCCCATCCAGAAAATTCAAACAAAGATGGCGTTAGAAACCGAGAGTAAATGAAAGCATTACTGCCATCATTGTGGGTTTCCTTGTAGTTATTGAAACAATTCAATGCCAAAGGCGTCAATGAAACTGGTTGACTTGATTTTTCCAAAATGCTTTGGCAAAAAGTGTGATACGCAACGGCTTCTCTTTCGTCGTACCCGATGGTAATTCTGATCATATGAGAACTTCTTAAGTAATCAATTAACGCCAATCTGATCCAGCTTTTAATCTGGAGCAAATAAACAAACCTTCACCGTTGCCTGTTCTGATGAACTGCTGAACTTGGAAAAATCCTGAAAACAAAGAGAACCAATGACCGAAAGGCATTTGGGTGACGTGGGCATTGCGGCCGTCAGGCAGGGTTTTACCAGCAGGGTAATTTGCGACAGAACAAATGAAAACCTTGCCGGCACGTTCGCGAATTTCAGACAGAACATGCGACATAGCGCCAAATTCAACATGTTCCATAACATCCAAGCAGACGACCAAGTCGAAAGTGTCTTTAGGCATTACCGCATATTCGTCGGACGCTACGTCAAACCCTTCAACTCGCATGCCGGGCAGATTGGTACGGACATACTCGATGAAATGGCCTTTACCGCAACCGTAGTCTAAGACACTGCCAAAATTCTTTTTTTGGATTAGATTTTTAATTAGAGGATAGTGTTTGGCTGTAACGTTACCAACGCCAAAAGATTCACTTTTGTCGTGCAACTGCTTGAGTTGCGCTGCGTAGCTTTCTGAAGCGAGATTGCTCATAATTAACCTTAAATTGCTGAAGTAAATCCGAAGCCTGCCAGAGTGCAGTGCACGTTCAAGCGTGCAGAAAGAATGATCTCTCCACAATTTGGCGCTTTGTTACGTCCATATCCTTTAATTAAAATAAAACCACGCTTTACTTTTTCAAAAGATTTGAGTCCACTTGAAACCTCTGCCTCATTTGAAGCGTTGCAAAACAAAATGTCGACAGTATTTTCGTCACCATTGCCAATGTCAGACATTTTAAGATCTGTACTGAGATGCGATTCAAAACGTTTGTAAAGCATCTGAGCGAACTCATCCTTTGCATCCACACCTTGAATGCCCCTGGGTGCATGAACTTCAATGGCTACCGCCTGATCACCAACAAGTGCGCTGACTGCCAAGGAAGGCAAGGTCATTGATTGAGAAAGCTGAAATACTCGAACTTTGGTTGGTGGACGAATCTTACATACTGAGGCATGCACAAAATCAATGATTGAATACATTTCATATGTAACGCGTTCGGCGCCAAACATTTTTAGAAAAGCACTGCTTGTAGATGTCTCGCTGTACAAAAAATCTCTACGGTTAAGAACGCACATCTCATTATCGGAGATGACCCCCTGAGGATCTTTTAATTTATCTTTAATCAGGTCGTAGAGTTTCATGATGAACTTACCTCAACAAGAGCTTTTTGTGCAACACCTTCAAAAAACTCTTCGTTTGAATGAGTTACAAGTTTTCGATGAATTTTGATGTCTGGGTAGGCAATGCTTCTGTCTCCCTCCAAACCCCAAATGAATGGTGCTCCACGGTCAGACAACAACAAATGAACGCTTCGTCCTGCAGCACCCGCAAAATGCACAAGCGCTGTGCTTACAGAGATAATTTCATCGCAAGCGCACATCAGTGCAAACCAGCCGTCCAAATCCTTCTTAAAATCTAAGCCATCAATCCAACGAATATTCTTATACTTAGAGGCTAAATATTCTTTCTCTTTCGAGACTTCGCCGTATTGAAGCGATACAAAAATAGTGCTTTGGTCTTTGAAGATAGGATCCCAAAGCTCAATGTCCAAGGTCTTGGTTTTTTGAGCGCGCTCCCAGTAACCGCCCTTCCAAGAGAATCCAATAATTCTGCTGGCACCTGTTTTCTTGAGCAAAATTTCTCTAAATTTGGCCAATTTCGACTGGTCTGGACTTAAGTAAACTTGCCTATTCTTGATAAAGTCTTCTTTGCTGCTTCTGTATTTTTTCTGAAATGAACCAATAGGCACATAACCATTGACTGCCTCAGAATTGGCAGACAAAAATGGACCCGAGCCATAAGGGTGAACTGGCAGATCTGGGAATGAGCGTTGAAGAATAGGTCGGAAACGCTTTTCTGCAATTAAGACTGTTTTGGGATAGTCTCTTAAGAATTGCCTCAGCACACCCAAGAATAAAACCTGATCACCAATACCCTGCTCACATACAGCGTAAGTCCACTTTTCAGGGTCTATGTCGTCCATGTTGGTGATGCATTTGGCACCTTCAAATAATTTGGGCAACGGTCGTCCAATTTTGCCAACTTCGGGCAGCAGGCCATTGTCGTAATTGACCCAACCGTCTTTAAACTCCCCCAACCTAAGCTGCACCAGAGACATATTCCATCTGGTTGCGATGTTGTTAGGGTCTTTTTCCAAAGCGGCCTTGAAAGACTTGAGCGCCTCCACTGGACTACGCTCTGCAAGCGTGTCTGCTTTCAACCTGATAATCTCATGTTTGTCGCCAAAATGCTTTTCTGCAATTAACAACATTTCGTCCGCTTCGGACTTCATAAAAAGAGATCTGTAGCAAGAAATTAATCCACTGAGCACAGAGACATTAGGCTTTTCAAGGTCTAGGTGTGGTTTTAAAATTTCTAAAGCTTTTGAATAACTTTGCTCTTGAAGCAAAGCAGCAGCAAAGTTAATGCATACGCTTTGATTTTTGGGCATAGCTGCATACGCAAGTTCTCCAAAAGCGACTGCCTTTTTAAAGTCTCTTTTCTTGATGTACGTAGGAATTAAGTTTGCCAGCGCAAGGTGTTGCTTTGCATTAAGTTGAAAGCTTTCGAGCAGCAGTTCCTCGGCAAGATCAAATTCTTCTTTGCGGAGTGACACAACACCCTTGTAAGCCAGGCCAGCCGATCTGTTGTACCTGGCAATAGTCTCTGCAACCTCTAGCGCTTTATCAAGTTGATTGTTTTTTAGCGCCTCATCAGCCTCAGCTGCTAGTTTTAATAGTTCGTTTTGCTTCATGGTACTGGTTGGTTGCTTTGAACAAAGGGCGTGGTCTTAATAGGCATGATTTTAATGTTGAAACCATACATTGCCCCCCTAAAACAAAGTCAAGAGCTGGGTCATGTGATTTGAATCACTTCAAAACCTTTAATCAAATCATCCAATGCCTTCATTTGGCTCAAAAATGGTCTTAACAGGTTGAGCGGAAGTGCACTTGGTCCGTCGCATTTTGCATTTATGGGGTCTGGATGAGCCTCTATGAAGAGACCTGCAAGGCCAACTGCAAGACCTGCACGTGCCAGGTCTACCAATTGTTCTCGTCTTCCACCAGAGGCTGCACCCAGAGGATCTCGATTCTGAAGTGCATGTGTGGCATCAAAAATGATAGGGCGATTTTTTGTGACCTTTTTCATGACACCAAAGCCCAGCATATCAACCACCAGATTGTCATAACCAAACATTGTTCCGCGGTCGCAAACCCATACATCGTCGTTTCCAGAGGATCTGAATTTATCCACAATGTTTACCATTTGCGAAGGGCTGATAAATTGCGGTTTTTTAATGTTGACGGGCTTGCCTGCTTTGGCTAATTCAACGACCAAGTCTGTTTGGCGAGCAAGAAACGCAGGTAATTGCAGTACATCAACAACTTCTGCTACAGGTTTAACTTGAAAAATTTCATGCACGTCGGTAATGACGGGCACTTGAAATGCTTTTTTTACTTCTTCAAGAATTCTTAACCCTGAATCAAGTCCTGGCCCCCTGTAGGATGAAATTGATGAACGATTGGCCTTATCAAAAGAGGCTTTGAAGATGTATGGTATTTTCAATTCATTTGTAACTTTTACAAATTCCTCGCATGTTTTGAGGGCCAGGTTTAAATCCTCCAATACATTTAATCCTCCAATTAATACAAAAGGACTTTCATTTCCTTGAATATTTGTAGCGCTGAAGTTCATATTAATTCTTTCATTATTTGGATTAAAAAACTTATTTTTGTATAAATGGTTTTATTTATCTAGCCAAATTGGATATTTGACTGATTTTAACCATCCTGCACTTTTTGATTTTAAGAATAACATTTCTATAAAGGCGTGCGTCTCACGTCTTGAGAGTGACAAGGTCATTTCTTTGTTGGCACCTCGCAATGTTAGGCGAGTTTGAATGCTGCTTACAGTTAGGTCAATGGCTGTTAGCAACTCCCCTTGAAGACCGCTTCTAGTTGGACTGTTTTTGGGTTGTGGCCCATCAAACTCGAGCGCCAGGTTGTGCTCATCGGCCATGTTTCTGTGGGTGTGATCAAAGATACCGGGGATATCTGGAAGTGCAATTTGCTCCAATTTCTCGGTCCACACATTTAGCAAGCGCAAAAGTAGGCGTCTACTTAACCACCATGAATTTGCTTTCAATTCAGAAGTGAACGTTAAGTGCATTCGATCTTCTATGTCTACGAAAGTTAAATCGATTTCCACGTGTAAATTATTTTGCTAGAACTTATCAAAAATAAACAATGAAAAAATGTTTAAGATTTCGAATTATAACTTTTTGCTTTAATTAATCCACATTCCTTTTGACCTGCGCTGATGAAATGACTGTAATTGTTATTTAATCACTAAACGTATTTCAGGCTATAGCTAATTGAGTTGTGCAGGGCATTACGCTCACTACTAGTGTGGACACAATCCAAGGTGGTTCTGGTAACGACACTATCACTGCTTTGCAAGCTACGACGGCTACTTTCACTATCGGCGACAACATCATTGGCGGCGCAGGTACTGACACTTTGAACATCCTGAACACTACTGCCACAGCTTCAGCAGTGGTTTCCATTGATGGCGTTGAGAACATCAATGTTCGTATGTTGCAAGCCGACACACAGGCTTTTGACGCTACTGACTGGAGCGGCGTTGCTGTTCTGTCTAACGCATCTTCTATTGCTGACTCAACTTTGAGCGTTTCTGGTTTGACAATTGCAACCACAATCAATGTCAACGATGAGTCAAATGTCA
>JAURHO010000359.1 GCA_030833265.1 Crocinitomicaceae bacterium
ACCGAAATGTTTTAGGGAAAAAGAATAAATACCTACGATACTCCTTTAGGGAAGATAAGTATGGTAAGGCGTGAAATTCGCCATTATACTTTTGTTTTTTTTATTCGCCCAAGTCGGCTTTTTAAATGTCCAAAGGTGTAATAGATACTAACAATACTTTAATAATACTATAGTAAATTAAAAAAGAGTACATAATGCAAATAATTTGCAAATAATATTATACATTCTTAAAATTCTAAAAAAATAAAATTATGTACTCTTTTTTATTAGTTTTAACGATATAAGAACTATTTAATATTATTTTATAATAATGGTTTGTAATTATCATAACATTAAAAATAACCCCGAGATGTTGAAAAAAGAAAGTCAAAGAATATCCACTTATTTAAATGACAAATATAAAAACGACGAGCAATTCCGAGAGAAGAAAAAAGAATATCAAAGAGAATACAGACGAAGACTAAAAAGCAAACAAAACGAGGCACCACAAAATGAGGTTTAATTTTCTTCATT
>JAURHO010000360.1 GCA_030833265.1 Crocinitomicaceae bacterium
TTTTTTAGGTGCTACTTTTTTTGCTGCTTTTTTAGCAGCTGGTTTTTTTGCAACCGCTTTTTTAGGTGCTGCTTTTTTAGCAGCTGGTTTTTTTGCAACCGCTTTTTTAGGTGCTACTTTTTTTGCTGCTTTTTTAGCAGCTGGTTTTTTTGCAGCCGCTTTTTTAGGTACTACTTTTTTTGATGCTTTTTTTGCAGCCGGTTTTTTTGCAGCCGATTTTTTCACTGCTTTTTTAGCAGCTGGTTTTTTTGCAGCAGCTTTTTTTGGAGCTACTTTTTTCACTGCTTTTTTAGCAGCTGGTTTTTTTGCAGCAGCTTTTTTAGGAGCTGCTTTTTTCACTGCTTTTTTAGCAGTTGGTTTTTTTGCAGCCGCTTTTTTTGGAGCTACTTTTTTTGCTTTTGCCATGGTATAGTTGTTTGTTTGGGTTAAAAGTTTGAAGTGTAAAGTTAAAATATATTTTGAGACTACATAAAAAATAATTTTTTCAAAACGCCCAGGGTATAAGCCCT
>JAURHO010000361.1 GCA_030833265.1 Crocinitomicaceae bacterium
AGGCGTCCTGACTATGAAACCAAATCACAACAGAATCAACGCCTAAACATATAAACCCTGCAAGTGCAGGGTTTTTTGTTTTGAGGGGGTCTTGCAAGGTCCCAAACAACATTTGTTGGAATCCCCTTCATGCAATACTTTTGCATCACTTTTAAACAGTATTTATGGGAAGGATTATTGCTTTTCGCGAAGCCCTCAGAGAGGCGATGCAGGAAGAAATGAGAAGAGACGACAGGGTTTTTCTCATGGGAGAAGAAGTTGCTGAATACAATGGTGCCTACAAGGTTAGCCAGGGTATGCTCGACGAATTTGGTCCCAAAAGGATCATTGACACACCCATTGCAGAGCTCGGTTTTACTGCAATTGCCGTTGGTGCAGCTCAAAATGGTCTTAGGCCAATTCTCGAGTACATGACTTGGAATTTTGCCGTATTGCCACTGGACCAAATCCTGAATACTGCTTCCAAAATGCTGGCCATGAGTGGTGGTCAAGTGGGTTGTCCAATTG
>JAURHO010000362.1 GCA_030833265.1 Crocinitomicaceae bacterium
AATCCTTTGCAAGGTTCTTTCATTATAGAGGAATTAACGGATCTTGTTGAAGAGGCTGTTTTATTAGAATTTGATAGGATTACGGAAAGAGGTGGAGTTCTTGGAGCCATGGAAACAATGTATCAGCGCTCAAAAATTCAAGAAGAATCACTTTACTATGAAACCCTAAAACATACAGGTGAATTTCCCATTATTGGTGTAAATACCTTTTTAAGTAGTAAAGGTTCGCCAACCGTTTTACCTAAAGAAGTTATTCGTGCTACGGAAGAAGAAAAACAGTATCAAATTGATATGCTTAAAAATCTTCATACAGCGAATTCAGATAAAACCACCGAAGGAATCAAAAAAATACAATAAAAAAGTAAAGTAAATATTTCACTTATAAAATAATATTAAAAACTATTTAATATTATATAATAGCATAACAAAATGAGCAATTTAAATGTGGAAAAATTATTAGAAGCATTAGATGTTGAAACAAACGAAAACATCATGAATTTAACA
>JAURHO010000363.1 GCA_030833265.1 Crocinitomicaceae bacterium
TATTTTATTAAATTTGCTAAGAAAATGGAAAAAGATTTTAACCTGACTGAAATTTATTTGCCTGATGTAGACGAGGAATAAATGTAATACCTTTGTTTTCAAATAAAATTGAAAACAAAGGTACTCATTTTGAGGCGCCAAAATTATACCATATAATTTTGGCGTGTGTCAATAGGGGTTTATCCCTATGTTGTATTTTTGCAAACGCTGGTTTTTGGGCATTTTTTGGGTTATAATACACACATGAAAACAAAATACACACCACAACAAATTTCTCGGTTTCACCGATTCTGTGATCGTCATGGGCTTGCATTTGCTACAATTGCAGAGTATAATGGCGCACTTGAACAATTTTTCTCTGAGGATTAAAAATGGCTAAAATCAAAAGGGTTTCAATTTATGACATGGATGGCACAATCGTTTGCAGTTTGCATCGCTATCGCACTATCATTGATGACAATGGCGAGCGCATCGACCTTGGCTTTTGGCGTGAAAATGAGTAT
>JAURHO010000364.1 GCA_030833265.1 Crocinitomicaceae bacterium
AGTTTGCTTGATCGGTTACAGTTACTGTAGAACCTGTAGTAGCAAAAAGTTTTGTGAATACATAAGATCCTGTAAACATCAAGTTAAATCTAGGAGCTGCTACTACTGCTGTACCATTACTTCCTGTAATGTATGCTGTAGAAGCACTAATATAGTAAGAACCTGTATAAGTTACTGGTCCGTAAATATTAACAATAGATGATGTTGTGTTGTAAGTTACAGATCCTGTAAATGATCCTGTAGTAACACCATTCTGAATAGTTTTCATTAAGTGATCAACTCCATTTGTAGCTTTTTGATCAATCATTGTTTCTCTACTCATTCTTTGCAACTCATCAAAAGTAAATTTACCTTCAGTGTTTGATCCCGGACTTGGCATGATAAAGTTCAAGTTAAATCCGTTTCTTTGAGGATTTGTATTTAATGTACCATCCTCATTAAATGACCAATAGTTTTTTGAAACATTATAGTCAACTGCTTTTTGGAACATTTTCTGTTCATT
>JAURHO010000039.1 GCA_030833265.1 Crocinitomicaceae bacterium
CAAAAAGAGATTTTCTTTCTTTATTTTTAAAACATAGGTTTCTAGCCCTAAAAGCGTCGCTAACACAACGATGACAATCCCTAATTTTTCGAGTAGCCAATCCATGCGATATATGTGCAGGCCTTCAAAGCCAGGAATTGATTCTAGTGCTACAAGCAAGGATTTGATGCCAAAATAAATGGAGAAACCTAAAACTAAAGCACCTAAAATAACTGGCCAAGACTTTACTTGGTCCTTGTATTTGTAGATCAAGACGCCAAGTGAAGCTCCAAACATGGTATAACCCATATGTGGAGTAATGGGAAAGAGCGAATGTGGCCCGTGAAATATGTTTTGAATAAAACTAGGTGCATTGGCCGGCCAATAGGTAGCACCGAGTTGTCCGAAGAATAAATAGGACAGAAACAAACCTAAACCAGCAAGGGCGTAAAGCACAAAAAGCGGAATGAAACGCACATAGCGCCAAAGACCGTAAATCAGGATAATAAACAAGATGCCGATAGCTATACACTGCAGGACATGAAAGGCGTAATATTGGAGTAAATAACCCCAGAATAAAAGTTCAACTACGCGTTTAAGTCCTTTTTTGATTCGGATATTTTTGAAGAAGGAAACACGGTCGTTACCCAGCATCAAGTAGGTAAATACCAAGCCAGTAACGGTTAAAAATGTCGGTGAAGTAAAGCCACGAATGAACTTCCAAGTGACATACGCAGGGTAGGCGTCATCGGCCCATTTTAAGGCCAAGGAGTCATGGATGAAATGCCCTTCTAACATGAGTAGAATGGCAATGGTACGGGCCATGTCAATGAAATAGAGCCTGGTTTTTGGTGTTGCTAATTGAGGTGCGTTTTCCATAGCGGACTTAATCGAGCGCAAGTTACAACTAATTTTTAGCTGCTTTTGAGCGCAATTCAATAATTTCTATTCTTCTTTCTTTAGATGCTGCTGCTGAATAAACGGAGTTTCTTTGATCATAGTAGTTATCACTGACATCCTTTTTTGCTTGATACTCGCCCATCGGGACTTCTACAAATATAAGCCGGGCTTGGTCTGCTTGCATGTAAGCAGCAAACTTTCCGTTGTCCACTTCTTCAAAGTAATTTTTAATGGCATCAATTCTTCTTTTCGTTAAGTGGACATTGTAGTCAGATTTTGCCAAAGGACTTGCAAAACCTTGTACTAAAATGCTGACTTCCATGCCTTGTTGTAATTGTTGCCAAACTTGTTCTCTGAATAGGGCCAAATCTTGCATACCTTTCTGTACCTCTTGGTCAAAAAAGTTTTGTAATTCAGTGCTCAATACACGCGCTGTTGAAGTGTCTCGGTTCTGTTGAACTCCTTTCAAATAGGCGGGAAATTGTTGTTGATATTGAACAAATGTTTCTTCGTAATTCAGATTGGTTTGTTCGGCTTTAGATTTTGGATCAGGGCAATCATTTTCAAAGTAGAGTGCAATTGGTAATTTGATGATTTGAATGTTCAATGAATCTTTTGGTGTTGTTTTTTGTTCAGGTCGATCAATAAAATTGGTGAATATATCGCTGCAACAAGTAGGGTGAGACGCATACAGACTTCCGATGCGGTTGGAACTAAGATAAGCGGTGTCTGCATCACAGAAAAAGTAAAGGTCATTAGCAGGGCTGTTGTAAGGCTGTCCTAAATTGATGGGTGGACCAAATTTTCCATCGGTTTGTAACTGACTGTAGAAAATATCATAACCGCCGTAGCCAAAGTGCCATGAAGAGGAAAAATATAATCTATTGGTGAGCGGGTCAAACCAAGGGCTGAGTTCGTTTTCGGTACTGTTTATACCATTGATACTTTTGATGTCGCCAAAAGTGCCGTCATCTTTTCTTGTTGCTTGGTAAATATCTAGGCCTCCTTTGCCATCGGGTAAATTCGCACAAAAGAAGAGCAGTTCTTCATTATTTACTTGGCACAAGTTGGGCATGCTGAAATAAGATGCGCTTAGACCCGGAAGTACTTGAGCGTTTGTGTCGAGTTTCCAGCTGCTGTCTGTTTGTTGATAAGCCCATTTGAGCTCACAGTTAAGGCCTGAAGAAAGTTCCTGACAAACACTGCATAAAAAAGCGCTGCTATTGGCATTGAAACTAATATTTCCAAATGAGTATTTCGGATGCTGAGTGCTTATGTCAAAAAGGGCACTTTGTTGCTTATTATCTAACCCAACTTTAAAAAGTTGCATGCGGTATGACTTCGCGAATACCTCAACTTGGTCTGTTGCGGTGGAATCTGGTTTAAGCGCGGAGAAGTAGAGTTGTCGATCTAAAACCGCATGACCAAATTCTGCATCTAGGGTATTCAGGGGGTGTGGCCGAAGTGCTGCTTTTTCTTCGGCACTTTGATTTTTCAATTGCTTCAAAACCCAATTGCAGGCACCCACTTCTTGTGCTGCCTTTTTGTAGATTAGGGTAGATTTATCTTCAGCAAATTTGAGTTTGACTTCTTTAAATTGTGCCAGCGCTTCTTTGTATAAACTTTGTTGCTTGAGCATCAGGGCATAGTTCAATTGCGCCTCATTGAATTGAATGCCTTCAGGATCAAGCTCGTAGACCTTTAAATAAAACTTGGCTCCGTTAATGTAGTCTTTGGATGCCTGATACGTTTGGGCCATTTTCCAAAGAAGTTCATTAGAAGTCGGCTCTAGTTCAAGCGCTTTTTGATAGAAGTCAAGCGCTTCAATATAATCTTGTTGCAAAACCTGTTTGTCTGCATGTGCGACAAGTTTAGCGAGTTGTTTTTGACCCCACAACGAATGGCTACAAAGTAGCAGTAAGACTAGATAAAATCTGGACATATGCGATACTGCTTTTGTGGTGGATTAAAACGTAGAAAGACATACCTGAAGCTTAACTCAAATGCCCCTCTACCTCGGCTTGCCGGAACTAAAGAACTGTAATTAAAATCATAGGAAATACCGGTATAAAGTGGTCCGCGCTGAAAACCAAAATTGAGGCAAAAAGCATCTTTAATTCTCCACCAAAGTCCGCCACTCAATAAAATTGCATTGGTTTCAGCAAATTTGTAATGCGCCATGCCGCCAAGCACCACAGAACGATACGGACCTTGAAAATTGAGTTGAATACTCGGTTGCAAGCTCAGCTTTGGGTAGTAATCATAGTACAAGGAACCAAAATAGTTGAGTCGGAGGTCTCGTTTGGTGTTGTCAAGAAAAAAACTTTGGTTGGGTCTGGTTAAATTAAAGAGCCCTAAACCTTGCTCAAGTCTTAAGGAATGATTGATTTGGTATTGATGAATTGCACCCAAGCCAAGCATGGGTTTGAGCATGGAGGCCGTTTGAAAATTTTCGTTAGTGGGGGTGGTGGGGTCAAAAATATAGCCATTGAATTGACTATCGAAATAAAAAGCGGCACTGTTGAGCTGCCTGTAATTGAACCCGATTTGCAGTGCCAAGCGCAAGTGCTGTTGTGGGTTTAATTGCAGACTTTTAGCAAGACTCGTTTGTAACTCAAAGGTCTGAAACTTGCCGTCTCCGACCTGATCGTGAAATAGGTTGAGCCCCAAACCGAATCCTTTCCATTTTGTGTCGGCTGCCAGCGCAGTAGTTTGAAAAGGAATGCTGACACTGCGCCATTGTGTGCGGTAATTCGCAGTGAGGCGAAGGTCCTCATTAAAATTACCGGCATGAGCAGGATTGAGATAGATTGGATTCTGGTTAAATTGGGTCCAATGGATGTCTTGTGCCCAAAGTTGGGGCAATAAAACAAGGCTTAGACTTAAAAATAACAGACGCAACATGTACGAAGTTACAAAAAAGCGAGGCAATTAATGCTTAAGGGTTGCTTGCTGAAACAGGAATGATTTTACCATTGAGCAGTTGCCCACTGTGTTCGGCAAAGTTGGCGATATATTGCGCCATTTCTTCAGGTGTGGTGGGTGCTTGGTAGCCTGGGAATGCCTGGGCCAGCATTTCAGTCTGAACAGCTCCTAAACACAAGCAATTCATGTGAATTTTACTTTCTTTAAATTCTTCAGCAAACATTTCGGTAAAAGAACATAAAGCAGCTTTGGCAGTAGAGTAGGCAGCTAAGCCCGCAAATTTAAGACTGCCTTGAAAACCACCCATTGAGCTAATGTTGACAATGTGTGAACCCGCATCCAGCTTAGGCAATAAGGCTTGGGTAGCTTCCATGATACCAATCACATTGACTTGGTAGCTATTGTGAAAATCTTGGTGGGTAATGGTTTGAAAAGGCTTATTGATGAGTAAGCCCGCATTATTGATGACGATATCAATTTTGTCTGGAAGTTCAAGTGCTGCAATTTGGGCGTGCACGTTTGTCAATAAATCGATGTGCAACGAGTGTACATTGGCTTGTTGAAATTGCTGCTGCATTTTGTCGAGTTGTCTGGACAATGCATAAACTTGGTTGCTGCTATTTGCAGCAAAAACGTTTACCAGTGCTGCGCCAATTCCTTGGCTGGCGCCCAAAACAACAATTGTCTTACTCATCGAAACTTACAATTAGGTTTTCACTGGTGGCGTGTGCCTGACAAGTCAAGATATAGCCATTGGCAACCTCGGCATCGGTAAGCGCATGGTTGATGCGCATTTGAGCGCTGCCTTGAAGTACTTTTGCCCGACAAGATGAACAAACACCTCCACGGCATGAAAATGGCGCATCAAGCCCCGCTTTTTCAGCAAGCTCTAGTAAGCTTTTATCAGGGCCGTTCATGTCAAACTCCACGATATCACCCTCGAGCATCATTTTTACGTGGCTCTTGCCAGAAAAAGCAGGCGCTGAAATGGCCGGTGCTGCGTCAGTGGCAAAAAAGAGTTCTTTGTGAATTTTAGATTTTGCTACCCCAAAAAATTCCAGTGTGGCTTCGGCCATTTCCACCATGGCTTGAGGGCCGCATAAGAAATAGGCATCGGCCTGGAGCAAGCTGAGGTCATCTTTAATGAGGGCTTTGAATTGTGCTTCGTCAATGCGGCCTTCATGAGCAGCTTCCACCTTAGCTTGTGAGTAGAAAGGCACAAGTGTGGTATTGCTTTGTGCTTGAATATCATTAAGAAACAAGGTCAATTCAGGGCTTTTATTGCCGTAAATTAACTGAAAATGCGTGTCTGAACCGGCAGTCTTTAACATGCTCATGATTGGCGTGATCCCAGAGCCAGCAGCAAGTGCCACCACTTTTTTGTGTGCAGGTTGTAATAGAAAATTGCCTTCAGGTTCGAATACTACCAAAGATTGTCCGGCTTGAACTTTTTGTAGATAGCTAGAAACTTTTCCGCCTTCTAAGCGCTTCACGCCAATCGACAATGGCTCATTTGGACCTGAACAAATTGAATACGAACGGCGTTCTGGCTTGCCATCAATTTCTACCTGAAGTGTGAGGTACTGGCCAGCCTGAAATTGAAAACTTTTGTTGAGCGCCTCAGGAATTTCAAAGCTCATTTGAACGGCTTCAGTAGTCAGTGGCTTCACATGACTCACGACAAGTTCATGCGCCCCTTTTGGAAGTTGCGCAGATTTGTTGGATTTAAATAGATCGAAAAGTCCCATAAAATTAATCGTCAAATGAAATGAGTATGTCAGTACTTTTTGGATGCGCCTGACAAGTAAGTACATAACCTTGTTCTACTTCTTCTGGCGTAAGTGCGTAGTTGATATCCATGGTCACTTCACCTCGGAGTACTTTGGCTTTGCAAGTACAGCATACACCTCCCTTACATGCAAATGGCGCATCGGCACCAGCCTGATAAGCCGCATCGAGAATAGTAGGCCCCTGACTTGATAAATAAAAATTAGTGACTTCGCCATCCATAATAAGTTCAATTTTGGAGTCGAAAGCCGCTGCTTGTACTGCTGCCTCTTCTCTTTTTTGAATCGGTTCGGCATGGAAAAGTTCAAAATGAATTTGGTTGGCAGCAAGTCCGAATTGTTCTAATTCGTTTTTGGCAGCTAATATCATTTGTTGTGGGCCGCAAAGAAATGCAGCGTCAATATGTTGACCTTTGAGAAATGCCTGAAGTAACTTTTGAATACGCTCTGCATCGATGCGGCCTTTCAAAAGGGGCACGCCGGTGTTTTCCCTTGAAAAAACATGCACAAGATTCAGTTTGTCGAGGTATTTATTTTTAAGTGCTTCGAGCTCTTCTTTGAAAATGATTTCAGCTTGACCTTTATTGCCGTAAAAGAAAGTCACGGTGCTGTTTGGCTCGGCTGTTAAAATTGTTTTGAGGATAGAAAAAATGGGCGTCACGCCACTACCAGCAGCAATTAGCAAATAATTTTTTTGTGCTTGTGCGTCTGGTGTAAATTTAAAATTCCCCATAGGAGCCAAAACTTCTAAAGTATCGCCTTCCTGTAATTCGTTGTTGGCATAACCTGAGAAGACTCCGTCTGGAATTTGTTTGATAGCCACACGCCATTCATTTTCATGTGGTGCACTACACAAAGAATAAGATCTTCTAAGTTCTTGATTTTGAATCGTTTTTTTAATCGTTAAATACTGTCCTGCCTCAAATGTAAAGTCATTTGCCATTGAAGATGGGACAGAAAATGCAACAGAAACACAACCTGGTGTTTCACGTCTGATTTCAGATACTTGTAAGGAGTAAAACTTTGTTGACATAATTCAAATTAATCAGGCTCAAAAGTAAACAATAAACTTCAAGCCCTCACAAACATTTCTCAATGAACAAACTGACAAGAATCATGTTTTGAAGGCGTGGTTATTTCCTATATTTGTTACATTCAAAAAGAAGCTTTATGACCCTTGCTGAACAAGAAAAAAGATTTCAAGAGAAAATAGACAACGAAATCAAGATTGAACCCAATGATTGGATGCCAGATGCATATCGTCAGACCTTGATTCGCCAAATCTCTCAACACGCACACTCTGAGGTTGTTGGGATGTTACCTGAAGGCAACTGGATTACGCGCGCACCCAATTTGCGCCGTAAGGCTGTCTTGCTTGCCAAAGTTCAAGATGAGGCTGGTCACGGGCTTTATTTGTATTCGGCCATTGAAACGCTTGGTGCAGATCGCGAGCAAACCATTGACGATTTACACAGCGGCAAGGCAAAATATTCTTCCATTTTCAATTATCCGGCACTAACTTGGGCCGATATCGGTGCAATTGGTTGGTTAGTTGATGGTGCAGCCATCATGAATCAAGTGGCTTTGTGCCGCACCTCTTATGGACCATATGCCAGAGCGATGGTCAAGATTTGTAAAGAAGAGTCTTTTCACCAAAGACAAGGTTATGAATCATTAATGGTCTTGTGCAAGGGCACGCCAGCTCAAAAAGCAATGGCACAGGATGCCCTCAATCGTTTTTGGTGGCCGGCACTCATGATGTTTGGCCCTAATGATGCGGAGTCTACGCACTCTGAGCAATCTATGAATTGGAAAATCAAAAGATTTACCAACGACGAATTGCGCCAAAGTTTTGTAGATGCAACCGTTGCCCAGGCCGAATTATTAGGTCTTACTATTCCTGATGCGAACCTTCGCTGGAACGAAGAAAGAGGTCATTATGATTTTTCTGAAATCAACTGGGACGAATTTTGGCAAGTTGTCAAAGGAAATGGCCCTTGCAACAAAGAGCGCATTGAAGCCAGAGTAAAAGCCAAAGAAAATGGTCTTTGGGTGCGTGAAGCAGCAAATGCTTACGCCAAGAAACGAGCAATGAAAAAATCAGCCTAATATAATTTTTAAGACAATGTCAAATTCAACTTGGCCACTTTGGGAGGTCTTCATCAGAAGTAAGCAAGGGCTTAATCACAAACATGTCGGTAGCCTCAGAGCTCCAGACGCTACCTTAGCCTTAGAAAATGCCCGTGATGTGTACACACGCAGATCAGAAGGCATCAGTATTTGGGTCGTAGAGTCAGCAAACATTCATGCAACAGACATCGACGAAGTCGATTCATTCTTTGAACCTTCAGATACAAAAATTTACCGCCACCCCACTTTTTACGAAGTACCAGATGGTGTCAAACACATGTAAGCATGGAGCAAAAAGCACTTTTTGAATACGTACTCCGTATGGCTGATGACAGCCTTATTTTAGGTCAGCGTCTTGGAGAATGGTGTGGCCACGGCCCCATTCTTGAAGAAGATATCGCCCTGACCAACATCTCCCTAGATTTAATTGGTCAGTCTATTAGTTTATTTGATTTAGCGGCAGCACTGCAAGGTGAAGGCAAAACCCACGATGATCTTGCATTTTTGCGCTTTGAGAATCAATACAAAAATGTTCTATTAGTTGAACAGCCTAACGGTGATTTCGCCATGACCATTTTGCGTCAGTTCTTCTTTGATGCATTTCGCAAGCCCTTTTATGAAGCACTTTGCAAAAGTCCGATCACACAACTAGCGGCCATTGCAGAAAAATCTTTGAAAGAAACGCGTTATCATTTAAAGCACACTTCCGAGTGGGTCATCCGAATGGGTGATGGCACAGAAGAGTCACACGCACGTGCTCAGGCAGCCATTGACCACTTGTGGCGCTATACTCATGAGCTTTTTTACGAAGATGCCATTGATGCCGAACTTCAAGCTTCAGCACAGGTTCCATCACTAAAGGCCATTGAAACTTCATGGCTCGAAACTGTTAAGGCGGTTTTTGCCGAAGCAACCCTTGAAATTCCAGCAAATAACTGGAAATTTGACGGCGGAAGACAAGGCAGACACTCTGAGCACATGGGCTACTTATTAGCCGAGCTTCAATACATGCAACGCGCTTATCCGAACATGCAATGGTAAGTCCTGAGCTCATCAGAACTTATTTACAAGAGGTCGGCGATCCTGAAATTCCGGTCTTGACTATTATTGATCTCGGAGTTGTTCAGCAGATATACGACGCAGAAGGGGAGTGGGTTATTGAACTCACGCCAACCTATAGCGGTTGCCCTGCCATGCAACAAATTGAAGCTGATGTCTTAACGAAGCTGCAAGAAAAAGGAATCAACAATGCGCGTATTCAGCATGTCCTGAGCCCCGCCTGGACCACCGACTGGATCTCTGAAGAAGGCAGACACAAACTCAGGCTCTACGGTATTGCACCCCCGGTCAATGAACCAGATAAATCGATCCTTTTTGCCGAGGCACCAGTAGTTCCTTGCCCCAAATGTCAGAGTCCAGAGACCAAAATGATCAGTCTTTTTGGAAGCACAGCGTGTAAAGCACACTATCAATGCCTTTCTTGTAAAGAGCCATTTGATTACTTTAAGTGCTTGAAATAAAGCAAGATAAGTACAAAATATAGAGCGCTCACGTAGCGCTTTTTTTATTTTTTTAGTACTATGTATAGCATAATACAGAATAAAACATATAACTTTGCATAAAATCTAACTCATGAATGTAGAAAATACACAGTCTCAAATGCGAAAGGGCATATTAGAGTATTGTATACTCGGCATCTTGAATCGCAATGAGGCCTATCCTTCAGAAATACTTGAGCAGCTCCGAAGCGCCCAACTTTTAGTTGTGGAAGGAACGGTTTATCCTTTACTCACCAGGCTAAAAAATATGGAGCTACTTACTTATCGTTGGGAAGAGTCGACTTCCGGGCCACCAAGAAAGTATTATTCCATCACTCCTAAAGGGCAACAATTCTACATCGAGCTTGAGCGCACTTGGCAAGAGTTGCAGCAGGCAGTTTTAAAAATCAATAAATAAGCAAGTCATGAATAAGACCATTTCCATTCACATCCAAGGATTTCCATTCGTTCTAGAAGAGCAAGCCTATGAAGTGCTACAACAGTATCTTTCAGACTTAAGAAAAGTGCTCGAACACGAGGAGGGCCAGGACGAAATTATTCAAGATATTGAATTGCGAATTGTGGAGTTGCTTCAAGAAAGAGTGGCCGCACAACAAGTGGTTCAATTGGATCAAATTCAGCAAATCATTCAGTTGCTTGGCAATCCGGAGGTTTTCGGTGAAGAAGAATCCACAACAACAGATCAAACTCGTCAGGAAAACACTGAACCAGTAGCTGCACACAAACGTTTTTTCAGAGATCCGGAGACTGCCGTTTTAGGTGGCGTTGCAAGTGGCGTTGCTGCCTATTTCAATATTGATGTCGTATTTGTAAGGGTATTCTTTGTCTTATTCACCATGGCCTTTGGTTCTGGAATCCCAATTTATATCATCCTTTGGATAGTTACACCACGTGCGCAGACAGCCAGCGAAAAATTACAAATGCGCGGCCGAGCAGTTAATGTGGAAAATATCAAGACCGAATTCAAAGAAGCAGCAGTGCGTGTGGAGAACAACGCCAAAAAGTGGTCGAGTCAATTTAAAGCGGGTTCTAACCTGAGTCAAGGGCTGCAGCGCTTTGTAAACTTCGTCAAGATGGCCTTTGGTATTTTCATGATTTTATTTGGGCTATGTCTTATTATCAGCCTTGGCGTTTTTCTTTTTATTGATCCAGAATTGATTCCGGCTCAAATCAATGGAGAGTTCACCTCTTTAGGGGAGCTTAGCTCGCTCTTTTTTGAGACTGAAACACTCCATTCCTATGGCTATTTAGGTGTCGCAATGATCGGTTTGGCTGGTGGTTTTTCCAGTCTTCTTACTGGTTTTAGATTGCTCTTTTCATTTCAAGCGAAGTGGCTTAAAATTGGTTATTTCTCTTTTGGCTTTGTATCAGTGCTGGGAGTTATTTTACTCTTTTATGTAGGCGTAGAAACAGCTAAAGACTTCGCCATTGAAGGTGAATTAAGCAAGGAAATCAGCACCTATTCGGGAGATTCTTTGAACTTGGTTATTTCTAATGAAATGCATTTACAGGCTTTCAACGAGAAAAAATTAAACCTGAACACGAATGGTTTTGAAATGAGTAAGCACCCAGATGAAAATTTTATTTTATCTGAAAATGGCCGCATGTATATCAGTGGTGTAGCGATCAATTACGAGCCGTCTACAGATAGTTTGTACCACATTAAAGTCTTGAAAAGAGCCAACGGGTCATCGTATATGAAAGCGAATTTAAGAGCTGCACATGTCAAATTCCCGTGTGCACTTAAAAACAATGAATTGATCTTTGCAAGTGGACTTTCATTTCCTTCCTATGACAGAATGCGCGACCAAGAAGTGGAATTAGTCATTGCTGTTCCTACCGGAAAAACGGTCCTTTGGAAAGATCAGGTGGTCTACCCATATGTGACTGAGTTCTCACCCGACCAAGCCTCTAACCGCGCTTATGTACACGGCGATGGGCATTACTCAGCGTGGTAGTTGGCTTCTTGATTTTTTGAGTTGCTGGGCATCGAGCCAATAAATAAGTTTCATGGAAAAACTATTGAGGGCTCCTGTTTGCAAGGTGTTGCTGAGGTCTTGCCAATAGGGCGTGTTGACTTCTCCATTGCCGGCAAAAACCGAGTTTTTCCAGACGATATTTAATTCGCTGCCCGGCATAAAAACCCAGCGGTATACAAAGTCTATTGTGAAGGCATTGTAATTGATGTCATAGGCTGGTTTACCTTGTGCGGTCAAACCATTGAAATCAGGAAGAGCCAACAGACTGCCGTCTTCTTGAAGCGTGAAATAAGCGGCATATTTGAGCGTAGATCTGTAATGACGCAAGCGCAAACTGAGCGCCATTCTGTTGGTCATGATAAAATCTGCCGAAAGACCTTGAATTGTGGTATTTCTGTCGCGCTGTCCAAATAAAATTCCGTCTACATCTTGCGCTGGGTCTCCAAATGCAATGGCGTAACCGAAATTGTTTACTTGAAGCTCTTTTTCAAAGCTATAAACTAAAAACAAAGCATCAGCCAGTCTTATTCTTGGAGAAAAGTTGTAAGCATATTGTTTCCATGGACTGTGCTCATAGGCTAAGAAGTTTCCACCGATATCGAGGGCAAAAGGTTTTTGGTAATTACTAGAGAACCAAGCGTTA
>JAURHO010000003.1 GCA_030833265.1 Crocinitomicaceae bacterium
AATCCCTGCCACTTCTTTCTCCGCATAAATAGCTACGTCAGAGAATAAGCCCTCGGCCCAAAGGTTTTGAATAGCCTTACTGATCTGCTGACTTGGTAAAGTGATTTTTTGACCTGTTCGGAGGCCAGCAATCAGTTTAATTGCCTGATGATCAAAGTTGTCTGCACCAACCACACGCACTGGACCAATCTCAAAAGTCTGTGGATTTGCGTAATCAAAGCTAAGGCCACCAAGCGTATTTGGTGTTTGAGCCAACAAATTACTGCTGACAAAAGTGCTTAGCAAACAAAATAGTATAAACCTCATCAAGCTTTTTTAATTTGTTCTGAAACCATTCCAAATCTTCTCTCTCTCTTTTGATAAGCACAAATAGCTTCCAATAAAGCATCCCGACGAAAATCTGGCCAATGCGTTTCAGTAAAGTATAATTCTGTATAAGACAATTGCCAAAGCAAAAAGTTACTGATGCGGCATTCACCGCTTGTTCTGATCAATAATTCTGGGTCTGGGATGTCTTTGGTTTGTAAGAGTTGTGCAAAATCTTGCTCTTGAATTTGATCGAGGCTTTTCGAGCCATCTTGAACCAATTCAGTGAGTTTTTTAGCTGCTTCCAATATTTCTTGTCTGGCTGAATAATTAAGCGCTAAAACTAGTGTAAGATTTTGATTGTCTTTGGTGCGCTCCATGGCTGCCATTAATGAATCATAGCAATTACCAGGCAGGCCCTTGATGTCGCCAATTGTAAGTAAACGCACTCCGTTTTGATGCATTTCGTCTACTTCATTGGTAATGGCTTCTACCAATAAATTCATAAGGCCTTCTACTTCTTCACTTGGTCTGGACCAGTTTTCGGTAGAAAAGGCATACATGGTTAAAAAAGAAATCCCGATTTCACGCGCCGTTTTAATGACTTCTTTTACAGATTCAACACCCGCAGCGTGACCAAACAAACGGTGCTGGCCTTGTTTTTTGGCCCAGCGTCCGTTTCCGTCCATAATGAACGCAACGTGTTGAGGAATGTTTTGTAAATCTATTGTGTCTTTGTAATCCATTGGGCCTAACGAAAATACGCATTCTTTTCGGAGAATGTCATAAAAAAAGGGAGTGGTAAGACCATTCCCTTTTACAATTATTAGTTGTTGGCTTAATCAGCCAATACAATCAGTTTATTGTTGTTGAGTTCAGCAACACCACCTTTGATTTCAATTGTAACATTAGCACCTGAAACCACAAGACTTGGGCTCATTAATTCTGCTGTTCCTTTCGTTTCAAACTGAAGTGTACCTGTTTTGAGTGAAGAAATAATAGGGGCGTGGTTATTCAAAACTTGAAAAATACCATCAAGTCCTGGTAAACTAACACTGTTTACTTCTCCTCTGAATAGGTTTGCTTCTGGTGTGATGATTTCTAGTATCATTATGCTTCAGCTAACATTTTTTCTCCGGCAGCAATTACGTCTTCGATACCTCCTTTAAGGTTGAACGCTGCTTCTGGATATTGGTCAAATTTACCGTCAAGGATGTCGTTGAACGCCTTGATTGTATCTTGGATATCAACGAGTACACCTGGGATACCTGTAAATTGCTCAGCTACGTGGAACGGTTGTGATAAGAAACGTTGTACACGACGTGCTCTGTGAACAACAAGTTTATCTTCTTCAGATAATTCGTCCATACCAAGGATGGCGATGATATCTTGAAGTTCTTTGTAGCGCTGAAGCGTTACTTTAACGCGTTGTGCACAGTTGTAATGCTCTTCACCTACGATCTCTGGAGTAAGGATACGAGAAGTAGAATCTAGTGGGTCAACCGCAGGGTAGATACCAAGCTCGGAAATTTTACGAGAAAGTACAGTGGTTGCATCAAGGTGAGCAAACGTGTTGGCCGGAGCCGGGTCAGTAAGGTCATCTGCAGGTACGTAAACCGCTTGTACAGATGTAATTGATCCGTTTTTCGTTGATGTAATACGCTCTTGCATGGCACCCATTTCAGTTGCCAACGTTGGTTGGTAACCTACTGCAGATGGCATACGACCAAGAAGGGCCGATACTTCTGAACCAGCTTGTGTAAAGCGGAAGATGTTGTCAACGAAGAAAAGGATGTCTTTTCCTTGTCCTTCGCCATCACCATCGCGGAAATATTCAGCAATTGTAAGACCAGAAAGTGCAACACGTGCACGGGCTCCTGGAGGCTCGTTCATTTGACCGAAAACGAAGGTTGCTTTAGATTCTTTCATTTCGTTGAGGTCAACTTTTGAAAGATCCCAGCCACCCTCTTCCATAGAGTGCATGAAGGCATCGCCATATTTGATAATTCCTGATTCAAGCATCTCGCGAAGAAGGTCGTTTCCTTCACGCGTACGCTCACCAACACCAGCAAATACGGATAAACCTCCGTGTCCTTTTGCGATGTTGTTAATCAATTCTTGGATAAGTACGGTTTTTCCTACACCGGCACCACCAAACAAACCAATCTTACCACCTTTTGCATAAGGCTCGATAAGGTCGATTACTTTGATACCCGTAAATAGGATTTCAGTTGCTGTTGAAAGTTGGTCAAATTTTGGAGCTTCGCGGTGGATTGGTAAACCCTCAGCGTTATCCATTGTGTTGATACCGTCGATTGCTTCTCCTACAACATTGAAAAGTCTTCCTTTGATACGATCTCCGGTTGGAACTTTAATCGGAATGCCTGTAGAAATCACTTCCATTCCGCGCATGAATCCGTCTGTTGAATCCATGGAAATAGCACGAATAGCATTTTCACCAACATGGGCTTGAACCTCTAAAACCACACGGGTTCCGTCAGCTTTGTACACTTCTAGTGCATCATAAATGTTGGGAAGCGCTGTTCCGCGCTCAAATCGAACGTCCACAACTGGACCGATAACTTGTGAAATTTTTCCTTTTACTGTTGACATCAGCTGTCTTTTAAAATTTGGGCACAAAGATAGCAGTTTTTATTTGTTTAGTTGCTAAACAAACCTAAGATTTTTTAAGCGCGCGTTGTCTCGTCTTTCCTTAGCAAGAAACGCACAGGGAAAAACGTAAATAAAAACGACAACATGCTGGCAGCTAGGATGATGTTGATGAAATCTGTTAGCTTAAAAATAATTGGAAAGGGCACATTGGCACCGGGCACTATTAACCAGCCAAACACTTGTTGTGCGCCACAAACTATCAAACCCAACACTAAGCCAATAAACACGCCTAAAAAAGACAACATTAAACCCTCGAAGAAAAAAACCTGAAAACGTTGTGTTTTGTTTAAGCCTATTGATTTGAGCACGAGAATATTTTGCTGTTTCTCGTGAATCAACATGGTAAGACTTGCGACCAAATTAAAAGAGGCGAGTACAAAGACGAACAAAAGCATGACAAAAACAATAAGGCGCTCTGATTGGCTGGTCTTGAAAATCAGTTCGTTTTTCTCATAAATCGTTTGAACCAAAAAATCAGGGCCCAACAAAGCCTGTATTTCATTTTTAACCAACTCTAGTTTCGAATTATCCTTCACATAGACCAATAAATGCGAACAAGAACCCTGAAGATTAAGTAGGTCCGCGGCTAAATTGTAATCCCACAATAGTGCTGAACCATTTAACTCTTGATTGTAATTAATCGCCCCTTCTACAAAGATCTGTTGTAAATGAAATGGTGTTTTACCAAGGCGCATTTTTGCATTGCGCTTGGGCGCATAAAGCTGAATGTTGTTTTGCTCAGAGCCAAGGCCTAAATTCAATTTTGAATAGAGGTCTGCTCCTAGAAATGCAAATCCGGGTTGCTCAAGTGCTTTAACACCAACCCGATTGATCAGGTGTCTTGAGACCTGAGCCTTTTTTAAAAACACTTGATCAACAGCATGCATATTGGCATTGATCCAGCGTTGGTTTTTTCTTAGCACGACCAACTCTTCGATTTCCTTGCCGACAGCAGTGATTTTAGGAATCTTTAAAAGCGCTTCAGTATTAACTTCGCGAAGAAAAAAACTTTTTCTGGCGCTGTGAGAGATAGTAATCGGGGGATCAAATGAAGTATACAGCTTAGAGATCATTCCTTCTATCCCGTTGAAGGCAGAAAGTAAAATGACCATTGCAGCTGTACAAATAGCTATGCCAACTACAGATATTCTTGAAATAAGACTGACAATCGAGCGCTTGGAACGATTAAAAAGGTAGCGTTTTGCTATGTAAAAAGAAGTGCGAATGACTTATTTTTTGAGGAGTTCATCAATCTTATTGGCGTAGTCAAGTGAGTCGTCAATGTGGAACACGAGGTCTGGAATTTTTCGCAGATTTTTAAGTCGTTTACCTACTTCTAGTCTGATTTTACCTCTATTTGTCTGGATGCTTTCTAAAACTTCTTTTTTGTCTGGGCCGGCAAAAATACTGAGGTAAACCCTTGCCAAGCTTAAATCAGAGGTTACGCGAACCACGGTAACACTGACCATTGCGCCCAAGCAAATTTCACCTGCTTGTCGCTGAAAAAAAGTAGCTAATTCAGCCTGTATGACTGCTTCAATTTTTTGTTGACGAATCGAACTCATAATGCAAAGGTAAGAATACTTGTTGTGCAAGGTCTCATCTAAACAAAAATGTATCTTTGTGTCAATGTCTTATTACAGAGAAATATATCGCTACACATTCAAGTACAAAGGGCTGGCTTGGGCCACCATCTTGTTCAACCTGCTCTTTGTAATCTTCAACTTGCTTTCGCTCGTATTATTTATTCCGGTGTTGCAACTTATCTTTAGGAATCCGGATGAAATTGTTCCTGTAGCCTACCCCAAACACCATGACGGGTTAATCGGTTGGTTTCAGTATATCAAAGAATATTATTCCTATTCGTGGTATGAACTAATAAAGGCTTACCCCCAAAGCGCCTTGTTGGTGGTTTGTGTTTCTGTACTCATCGCTTTTGTGCTTAAAAATGTGTTCCGATATGCAGCCGTCTGGACACAATCAGAAATCAGAATGGCGGTTGTAAGAGATGTGCGTTCAGCTCTTTTTGACAAAGCACTTTCTTTGCCCTTGGCCTACCACAGTAATGAAAAAAAGGGTGACCTAATGGCCCGAATGAATAGCGATGTCAACGAAATTGAAGTTGCGGTGGTGAGTTTGCTCGAGCTAATTTTCAGAGAGCCACTAGCCATCTTGATCAACCTCGGCACCTTGATTTTCATGAGCCCAAGGCTTACCTTGATTGCCTTACTTTTATTACCCATTTCAGCGTTTGTGATTTCACGAATAGGGAAAAGCCTCAAAAGAACCGCAAAAAAAACTCAAGAACAATTGGGGTTTTTATACGCCTCCATGGATGAAAACTTAGGCGGCATTAGAATTATTAAAGCATTTAATGCCATTCCTTACATTTCAAACTCTTTTAAAGAGAAGAATAACCAGCATCAAAAATTGGCAACAAGGGTTTTTAGAAAACGAGATTTGTCTCCTTTAGTGAATGAAACTTTAGGGGCAGCCGTCTTGTTGGCTTTGGTTTACTTTGGTGGAAGCCTCATCCTTGATGGCAAACAAATTGGATTAACAGGAGAGGTTTTCCTGACTTATATTATTGTGTTTTCGCAATTTCTAAGACCCATTCAAAGTGTGTCCAACAACATGGCCAACATGACCAAGGCTCAAGCTTCGCAAGATCGCATCAACTCGTTACTTAATGCCCACGACAACATTGTTGAAGACAAGAATGCGCTAGCAAAAAACAGTTTTAAAAACGATATCCAATTTAAAAACGTGGGTTTTGCTTATCAAGATCAAGCCGTTTTAACTGATGTCAACTGGACTGTAAAAAAGGGGCGGTTGGTGGCTATTGTTGGTGAATCTGGAAGTGGAAAATCTACACTAATGGATTTACTCCAGCGCTTTTATGACCCAACACATGGCATTATTGAAATAGATGGTCTTGATGTTGCCAAACTCAAGATACAAGATCTTCGGTCCTTAATTGGCGTCGTGACTCAAGAATCTATTCTTTTTAACATGACTGCCGCTGAAAACATCGCTTTTGGTGACGACAACCCCAACCATGAGCGAATTACTGAGGCTGCAAAGATTGCCAATGCTTTTGATTTTATTCAAGATTTAGAACAGGGGTTTGATACTTTATTAGGGGAGCGAGGAAATAAACTTTCGGGCGGTCAAAAACAACGCATCGCAATTGCCAGGGCCGTTTACAAAAACCCGGCTATTTTAATTCTTGACGAAGCCACATCTGCACTTGATACTGAATCAGAAAGTTTAGTGCAACAAGCGCTCGAAAACCTGATGCTGCAAAGAACTTCTTTTGTCATAGCGCATCGCTTATCTACCGTAAAAAATGCAGACGAAATAATTGTATTATCCAAGGGGAAAATAATTGAGCGCGGGAAACACCACGAGCTATTGAGTTTGAATGGGCACTACAAGCGGCTTTGTGACCTCCAAGGATTGTCATAAAAGAAATCTATAAGGGTTGGTTACAGTTTAAGTGTCTTTATTTGATTAACTTTGAGTTTTTAAGAAATAAATGAACCAAGCAAACATACAGTTCTCTAAAGAACACAACACAGAGTTTTACAAAACGCTGAAGTCTAGAGTAAATAACTACTTCAAAGACAACAACATATCTAAGCAGGCCAATGCAGCCATGGTTTTCAAAACCTTTGCGCTTTTGGCACTTTTCCTTACCCCATACGGCTTTCTTTACTATCAAGAGCTGCCTGCTTTAGCCTACATTGGGTTGTGGTTTGTGATGGGCTTTGGTATGGCTGGCGTTGGGCTTTCGGTTATGCATGATGCCAACCACGGCGCTTATTCTAAAAAAGAATGGGTAAACACCTTAGTGAGCAACGTCATGATCATTCTTGGTGGCAGCGCCAGAAATTGGAGAATTCAACACAACGTGCTTCACCACACCTACACAAATGTTACCGATCACGACGAAGATATCGATCCACCGGTTTTCATGTTGCGTTTTTCACCACATTCTAAGCACTACGCCATTCATAAATTCCAACACCTTTATGCTTGGTTTTTCTATGGTATGATGACGCTTTTCTGGTTCCTTTCGAAAGACTATATCCAAGCTTTCCGCTACAAAAAGAAAAATCTTATTGCTGCTCAGGGTGTCACTTTCGCTCAACACATGGCTGGCATTTTGTTCTTTAAAGTCCTTTATGCATTCTTGTTCCTCGCCCTTCCTATTTACTTCGGTGGCGCATCCTGGTTAGTTAATGCCCTTGGGTTTTTACTCATGCAATTTATTTGCGGCCTTATCTTAGCCATGATCTTCCAACCGGCACACGTTGTGCCTACTTCTACTTATCCGGTTCCTAATGACTCTGGAATTGTTGAAGCAGATTGGGCTGTTAGCCAACTTTTCAATACCGCAAATTTTGCACCTAAAGCGAAGTTGTTCTCCTGGTATGTTGGTGGGTTAAATTATCAAGTAGAACACCATTTGTTTCCTTCAATTTGCCACATTCACTACAACAAAATTTCTAAAATTGTAGAACAAACAGCTAAAGAATACAACCTTCCTTACCACTCCTACAGCACTTTTGTTTCTGCACTTGCAGACCACACCCGCATGCTGAAGAACCTCGGTAAGAAAAACCCTGTATTGGCCTAATTCATGGAGCCTGATGTTTTGCATCAATATTGCATGCAAAAATTAGGCACAGAAGCCTGTTTTCCTTTTGACCAAAGCACACTTGTTTTCAAGGTGTTCGGAAAAATGTTTGCGCTTATAGACATCGATTCTTTTGATGGTATCAACTTAAAGTGCGACCCAGAAAAAGCAATAGACCTCAGGGAGCGCTACGCTGCTATTCGCCCAGGTTTTCACATGAATCACAAGCACTGGAACACCATAGATTTTCATTCAGATGTAGCTGATTCGCTCATCTTTGAACTCATCGATCATTCCTATCAATTGGTATATAAAGGGCTTCCAAAAAAAATCCGTGATGAAAATCCGCTTAGATAAATACGTTTGGTGTGTTCGTTTAACGAAAACGCGTTCTTTAGCTACGGATCTTATTTCAAAGAGTAAGATCTTACTGAATGATCAAGTTATTAAGCCATCCCGTGAAGTAAAAATCGGAGACCTCATTGTCGTTCAAAAACACAGCGCACGTTTTGAGTATAAAGTTTTGGAACTAATAGACCGAAGACTAGGCGCGCCTTTAGTTAAAGACTTCATTTTAGATCAAACAAAAGAAGAAGAAATTCAGAAACTAAAGGTTTACCAAGAAGCACAACGCAACTACCGTCTAACCGACGGAAAACCTACAAAGAAAGATCGTCGAGAATTGGATCGCTTTCTGGACGACTGGTCAGAAACTAATTGATTTCGTCAGCGAGAATTTTATCGGCCAAAACGGAACTTAGTTTTACATAACTTTCTAATGTCCAGCCACCTACGTGAGGGGTTAGCACAACTTTTTCTGAGTGCACCAAATAAGAAAAGGAGTCGGGCAGCTCTTGCTCAAAGAAAGATTCGAAGCTTTTAGACTCAAATTCTAATACATCTAAACCCGCACCTTTGATTTTGCCGTTTTGAAGCCCTGTTACTAAAGCTTCTGTGTCTACTATTTTACCTCTTGAAAGATTTAAAAGATAAAATGGCTTCTGCATAGAAGCTACAAAATCGTGGTTGAGAAAAGACCTAGTTTCTTTATTTTGTGGAATATGAAAACTGATAACATCTGCTTGCTCTAAAATGGCATTCAAGGTGCACTCTTGAACAAAGTGATCTCCGAATCCGGTTTTGTATTTATCGTGAGCTAATACACGCACATCAAAACCCCTCAGTTTTTTTGCAAAGGCGGCACCATTATTTCCATAACCAATGATACCTACTGTTTTTCCATCCAGCTCTTCGCCTCTATTTGATTCGCGGTTCCATACTCCACTGCGCACCTCCTTATCTGCTTTTTGAATTTTGTGCATCAAAGACAACAACATTCCTAGCGCATGCTCGGCGACCGCATTGCGGTTTCCTTCAGGAGAGTTGTAAACACGAACGCCCAACTCTTTACATGTTTTGGTGTCGATGTTTTCTAGACCAGACCCTGATCGGGCAATGAACTTCAAATTTGGACAAAACTTTAGAAATTCGGCATCAATGGTGAATCTTGAACGAATGACGATACCGTAGGCTTGAGGCAAAATTGTCTGAAGCGTTTCAAAATTTGTTTTGGTATGTTGTAAACAGAGCATTCCGGCTTGTTCTAGTTTTTGTTCTAAAACCGGATGAACGCTATCAATAAAAATTACTTGCTTATTAGCCATTGGTTAAAATTAGCCAAAATTTCAACGAAAGCCGAAAAAACAGGCCTTTATAGTTGGCTTGTGTTGCGGTTTTTCCTGGTGGTTAAAGTCATTTAGCTTTTTACAACCCCAAGGCCTCTTAAATCGCTTTAAAATGGATTTTTAACGCCCTAGGTGGATCAAAAGCACTGATATATCACTCGGGGAAACGCCTGAAACGCGAGAAGCCTGCCCAATGGTTGCGGGCTGAATTTTAGATAATTTTTCTTTTGCTTCTATACTTAGGCTTTTGATTTGTCTGAAATCTAATTCTTGGGGTATTTTCAAATCTTCTAAACGAAGCAGTTTTTGAGCTTGTTCTTCTTCGCGCTCGATGTACCCTTCGTATTTCAAAAGTATTTCAGCTTGTTCAACAGCTAATGGGTCGTTGGCTTTTACAGACTCAACTGTGGTTCTAATTTGTTCACTAACCCCAACTAAATCATCAAGGGAAATGTGTGGTCGGGTAATTAAAGAAGATGCTTTGACTTGCTGGGTAATTGGTGCAGACTCTTTTTGCGCTAGCATTTCGTTAGCCTCAGCTGGCGTAACACCAATCTCTCTTAGCTTCGATTTAAGCAGCGTGGTTTGCTTCTTTTTGTTTTCAACTCGCGCTAAATCTTCATCGTTAGCCAAACCTATCTGATGACCAAGCGGTGTTAAGCGTTCATCTGCATTATCTTGTCTTAATAATATTCTAAACTCTGCGCGGCTCGTAAACATTCTATATGGCTCATTCGTGCCTTTGGTAATGAGGTCATCTATTAAAACCCCAATATAAGCTTCGCTTCGGGACAAAATAAACGCGGGCTTTTCATGGGCATTTTGATGCGCATTGATGCCAGCCATTAAACCTTGGCAAGCTGCCTCTTCATAGCCAGTGGTTCCGTTGATCTGACCAGCAAAGAACAAGTTCCTAATTAGCTTGGTTTCGAGTGTGTGGCTTAATTGTGTAGGTGGAAAATAATCGTATTCTATGGCGTATCCAGGCCTAAACATTTTGGCACTCTCAAAACCAGGAATGCTTTTTAGGGCTATATCTTGAACATCTTCAGGAAGCGAAGTTGAAAATCCATTTACATAAATTTCTACGGTATTCCAACCCTCTGGTTCTACAAATATCTGATGGCGCTCTCTGTCGGCGAACCTTGATATTTTATCTTCAATACTCGGACAGTATCTTGGCCCAGAACTTTTAATTGCCCCATTAAACATAGGCGACCTATCAAAACCAGTTCTCAATAGATCATGCGTTCTTTCATTGGTATAGGTGATGTGGCAAGGGAGCTGTGTACTAAGTGCGGGTGTTGAACCGTAGCTAAACTTTGATGGGTTTTCATCACCGTGCTGTACTTCCATTTTAGAATAGTCGAGGCTTCTTCCGTCTATTCTTGGCGGAGTCCCTGTTTTCATTCTTCCAGCCACAAAACCAAGTTCAACCAACGATTCGGTTAACCCAATAGCAGCTTTTTCACCCGCTCTTCCTCCTCCATATTGTTTTTCGCCAAGATGGATAAGGCCGTTTAAGAAAGTGCCGTTTGTCAGAACAACAGTGGTTCCATAGACTTTTGTGCCCATGGCAAGTTGTACACCAACCACTTTGTCTCCTTCCGTAATGACTCCAACACACATGTCTTGCCAGAAATCAACATTGGGGTTTTGCTCGAGTAAATAACGCCACTCCAAAGAAAACATAACCCTGTCGTTTTGCGTTCTTGGAGACCACATAGCTGGGCCTTTAGATCTGTTTAGCATTCTAAATTGAATGGCGCTTTTGTCACTAACAATTCCAGAACCACCACCAAGTGCATCAATTTCTCGAATGATTTGACCTTTTGCAACACCTCCCATTGCGGGGTTACAGCTCATTTGAGCAATAGTGTTCATGTTCATGGTGATCAACAACACCTTGCTTCCCATCTTGGCGGCGGCATTTGCTGCCTCACATCCGGCATGGCCGGCTCCAACCACAATTACATCGTATTTACCTAACATATAGAAGAGTGTTTCACGTGAAACAACAGCTTATTATTTCATTTTGTTTCACGTGAAACAAAAAAATTTAAATACTCATTTTCTTTCTTACGCATCAAAGCTTCATCACTAGGTGATTTATCTTTATAGCCACAAAGGTGCAGGAGACCGTGAAAAATAACGCGAAATAATTCTTCCTCAAAAGAAACGCTTAAAGACTCGGCGTTGTCCTTGACTCTATCTAATGATATCATGATGTCGCCAGACACAGAAGGAAATACCGAATAATCAAAAGTGATTACATCAGTGTAGTAATCATGATTTAAATACTGTTTATTGACTTCCAATAAGTATTCGTCATCTGTGAAAACAACACTAATATCCTTAAGGATTTTACCTTCTTTAATTGCTAAACTCTTGAGATTTTGTTTGAGTATTGTTTTCGAAATGAAACCCGGGATTTTAACCCCAAGATTGATAATTTGTATCATTTCTGAAAATAAAGATTAACGGTGTTTCCTGGAGTAACAAACTCAACTTCATCCGCTAGGTTTTTCATTAAGAAAACACCTCGGCCGCTTTCTTTAAAAATATTCTCTGGTGCAGTAGGGTCAGGCAAAGCGTCAAACTCGAAACCATTCCCTTGGTCTTTAACCTGGATACAAAATAATTCAGGGTCATTTAAGACACTTATTGTAACGTTTAAGTCAGGATTATTTTTGTTGCCGTGAGAAATTGCATTATTTACTGCTTCAGATACAGCAATTAAAACATTTCCGAAAGCTTCATCATTGACACCTAGGTCTTGACAAACTGTACCAACCAACTTCTCAACATCTATAAGAGACTGATAATCAGATGGTAAAACTAATTCTGTAACAATATTTAATCCTTCTTTCATACGCTAAAAGTCTGGAATTACAATTGAAGATATTGGTCTGCCCGTTGTTTATAATAGGGCTGTAGCGCAGGGTCAAAACCCCTCAATAACTCAAGATCATTCCATTTTGACCTTTTATACTCATCAAATCGAATTTGGTTACCTTTTTCTACATCTTTTCCGCTCTGAGATTCGCGTTTTTCTTCAAAACCTCTTTGCATCATTGCTTTCTCGCTTTCTAATAAGCGCGTCATGATTTCTTTTTGCCTTTGAATTGTTTGTTGATCAACCCTTTTCAGAAGCAGTTCTTTCTCTTGTTCTTCTAATTCTTTAATGAGAGGATTGAGTTGGTTACCTAAACCTTTGCCCTCTTTATTCATCTCTTGGCGCAATTGTTCTAAATGCTGTCTGATCGCTGTTTGCTCCGCAGCCATCTTGGCTAATTCCTTACTTCCTAAACCAAGCATTCCCTGACCTGGTTTACCATCTTTTCCTGGCATACTTCCTGGTTGTTGGCCAGGTTCTTTACCACCCGGCTGCGAACCTTTTTGCATTTGTTCCAGTTGCTTTTTTAGCATTTCCTTCATGTCGCCAGGAGACATCGATTGTCCGGATTTTGGTCTTCCTTTTCCAGGATTATCACAACTCCCACTTCCATCCATTTCACCACTCATTTGCTGCTGCATAGATTGCAACGCTTCGTTGAGTAATAAAGCAAGATTGTTATAAGAAGTCATGGTGAGCTGCTGATGTTTTTCGATTTCCTTTTTCTGATGATCATCAATAGCTTCAATGGTCAAGTTTTGATGCAGCGCTATTGCATTCAATTCCGCATCAATGAAAGTGGCAATTTTAGGCTGGCGTTTAGCCAATGCTAATAAACTGTCCTTAATAATTTTGGTGTCATCGATGATGCGCTGCTGCCTGCGACCTAGTTTTCTATAAACTGGATCTTTTGTGCTTATTTTCAAAAATCTTTTTTGAACGTATTCTTGATCGAAACTCAGTGTTAGTAAGCCTTCAAGAATCGCTCTGAGAGCATCCATATCTTCTTCTTGTTGCTTTTTATTAGCCTGTTGCTGTTTGGAATTTAATTGTGAAGCCATAGACTGCATACCTGCTGCAGCTTGTTTTTGATTTTCACTCGCTTTTTTATTTTTTCCTTCTGATATTTCCTGGGTTGCTTCTTTTAAATCTTGCTCAACCTGTTGCTGTAAGCTTTCCATTATATCCAGATCTAAAGGTCTCTCTAGCGCTTTATTTAACTCATTGAGTTCTTTCAAATCTTGTTTGACCCCATCAAATTTCTTATTGAGTTCTTCTTGCTTTTTAAGTAAATCTTCTTTGCTTAATTCGTTGTTTTTCTCCTCTAGTTCTTTTTGTTCTTGAGCTAATGATTCTAATTGTTTTTCAAGGTCGTCGATGCGTTCATTGACTTGCATTTTCTTAAGCATTTCCAGACTTCTATCGAGCTGTTTTTTCATGTCTTCGCTCGACTGATTGAGCTCATCTAACTTCTCTTTAACATCCTCTTTATTTTGTTCACTGAGTAGTTTTTCTAACTCATCAAGTAATTTTTTAAGCTCATCATCCATGACTTCTTGAAGTAATTTTTCAAGTAAATCTTGTTTTTCTAATAATTCTTGGTCAAGAGGAGAGAGTTGATTTTTTTGTTCTGTACTTTGCTCCATTTGATCAAGTGTCTCTTTTAACTGATTTTGAAGCTGTTCTTGTTGTTGCTTGAGTTCCTGGACTTTATTTAACTTGTTCCAGTTTGTATTCTTGTTTTGCAGCGACTCTTTTTTCAATTGCTGGACATCTTTTTGAAACGCTTGACTTTTCTTTAAAATATCCTGAAGATCATCTATTTGTTTGGTTTGCTCTTCTTGACGTTTTTCATTTAATTCTTCCAAATTCGGTAACTCATAAGTACCAATTTGACTTCTTGTAGACTTACTTCCATTTACACCATCATTATCAGAAACAATGAAATAATATTTGATTACATCTTGAAGTTGAATCTTTTCTCTTTTGAAATCTACAGCAAAATCAAAATTCTGTGCCGTTCCTTTTACATTTTGAACAGCCATTTTTTCAGTTCGTTTTTGTCCGTTTGCACTTTCAATTGTATAAACAAATTGTAAGTTATTTAAACCGTAATCATCTCTTACTGAACCAGAAAAATATTTTCTTCCTTCATAAACAGAATCTTGTTGCTCAGAAACTTCAATTAACGGGTAGGCATCTTTAATTACCGTAATTCTTGAATGCGTTGTATCTCTTTTTAGCGTTTGATTATTTGTAAGGATAAAAGATACTTTTACATTACTCAGTAATCTTTTATTGAATGAACAAATGGCTCCTTTAAACTTTTCAAGCTGTCCATTCCAGGAAACAGTTACAGACTTCGTATTCTTTGCTTTTAATTGCCATTGAATTTGCGTTCCTTCTGGAACATTTAAATCACCAACATTTTGAAAGGTTTGTGGCGCTTTATTGAGATACTTTGGATAGGTACATATGGCATTTAATATGCCAATGACTGATTTTTTAGTTACTCTAATAAGTTGTTTTTGACTATCAAATTCATTGGTACTGACTTGATAGGTTAGGTCTGTATTCAACTTTTGAAGCCGAGCTGAAAATTTATTTTTCTTGATTTGTTTCATTAAGAATTTACCCTGATCAGAAACTAAATAAAGCTGCTTAGGTAATTCATTAAAACCTACATTGGGCTTTACTTTGACTTCTACCAAGTAATCTTCACCTTCCTCAATTGTTTTCTTAGTGTTTAAAAATTCAAAAAGAAATGGATTGGGTTTTTCAAATACTTGATTATAAAGCACAACCCGCTGACTTCCTTGTAGAATCAACTGTGGTAAAAACAAACCGATGCAAATAAATACGACCAGTAAGGGTAATAAATACTTGAGATACTTGCGATGATCTTGATATTGAAGAGCAGACTGAAAAGGAATAATACTTAATTGCTCAGATCTTTGAATAATACTTGCTTGTAATAGCTCTATATTGCCATCTTGAGTTGTTAAACTTTGATGTAATTGCAATGTATTTTTCAGTTTATCTGCCACATTTGGAAAAAACTGACCAATAATTTCTGCGGCCTGTAAATGATTGATTTTTTGGCCTAAAGAAAATAATTTGCTCAGGGGCTGAATGATGAGTCTGAAAAATAAATAAGCGTGGAACAGTATAAAACTGAAAAAAAAGAAAGCTCTGACTACGGTTGAGAAACGTCCAAAAAACTCTAGTGATGACGTCAGTAAAAAAGAACCTATGAAAAGCGATATAAAAACTAAAATTCCCCTAAGCAACTGATACTTGTAGTACTTTCGTATAAAAGCATCTATTTGTTCAAGAAGAGACAGATAGTTCGAATTCATAGTATAAAGCTAATGTTTCAAAAGCGTTCAGCAAAATTAGCAGCTTAGCTCAGCTTTAAATTATATAATATTCTTTTTTATATAAATTTTTAAAGAATTTACTATAGTTATTAAGGCTGTTCATATGTGTATAAAAACATTGGCTTTTATTTGTTTATCCGTTGAATGCACCTTTACCAACAATGCATGAACAAAAAATAATTACTAAATCATTGTAAATCATATAGATAAACAACTAATTAACAAAACCACAATTCTTACCATTGTTTATAAATGAGCCTCAGTTTTACAAACAATAGGTGTTATAATCGGTGTATAAAGAAAGGATAACATCGCGTAAAAAATGATGTGTAATCCAATCCAATTTTGGTTTGTTAAAATTCATCGGATAACCAAAAAAGGTTATCACACTTTTTAAACAACTTGTAAACTGAATTTTGATAAAATGGGTTTATAAGTTCAACGTGTTTATTAGCTTCTAGACTCAATATAAATGGAGATGTTTACAAGTTTATCTTTATTCTAGCTAATTTTACCAAAAAAAACATGATTCCAATAGGTTCTGATCACGCAGGTTTCGAAACAAAACAAGCAGTTATTCAACATCTTTTATCAAAAGGATATGAAGTTAAAGATTACGGTTGTTATTCTGAAGAAAGCATAGATTATCCAGATTATGCACACCCGGTAGCCGAATATGTAGAAAGTAACCCAGGAACCCTTGGCATTTTATTATGTGGTTCAGGTAATGGAATCAACATGACGGCAAATAAACACCAAGCGATCAGAAGTGCACTTTGTTGGAAAAAGGAAATAGCAGAATTGGCTCGCCAACACAATGATGCCAACATAATTGCACTACCAGCTCGTTTTATTTCGATTGAAGAAGCAATCGAAATGGTAGACTCTTTTCTAAATACTGAATTTGAAGGCGGTAGACACGCCAAGCGAGTGGAAAAAATCGCTTGTTAATTCGTTCTAATTAGAATTTCAACCCTTCTATTTGCCTCTTTCTGCTCCTCGTTTTGAGGGTTGGCAAATACTGGTTTACTATCTCCAAAACCAATAGGAAAAAGGCGATTCGCTGAAATACCATTTTCCACTAAATATTTCTTAACCATCATTGCCCTTTGTTTGGAGAGTTTTTTTGCTTCTCCTTCTCCTTCTTCACGGATATTGACATGTCCGTGTATTTCAATGGATACGGTAGGGTTCAATAAAAGAAAATCGCGTAAACGATTGAGTTGCGGGTATGATTCTTCTAATATTTCAGGAACACCGGCCCCAAAATAGACCTGTTCTAATTTTGTAAGTTCGCCTTTTTCAAAAGCGTGTAAGTATATAGTGTCATTAAACGCCTCTTTAAATGGTAAAGATTGTTCTTTAAACTCGAGTGGAAAATAACCCGGGGCATCAATATTTATATTGAGCTTTCTCACCTTTTGATTTAAATTCATGTAAAGATCAGAAGCAAAATAAGTGCCATTTAAATTAGTATTTCCTTGAAAAATTATTCTGCTTGAAACAGGACTAGAATCTTGATCGTTTCTAATTACAAGGGTGTATATTGGTAAGGAGCGGTCATAAACAAGATCCAATTGATGTCTTAAATCTATTTGATCGTCAATCTGAAAATGAGAACTAATGTTAACAGTGGAAAGCGCTTTTGGAGCAGCTTCTATTAATAGGCTCAGCACTTCGTTTTTTGCAACCCGCTTTTTAATGTTCTGGTAGTTTCCCGTCGGAATTATTTCTGGATTTAACCGCGCACTTTCCTCAGGAATTTCTATTAGATCACAAATATTATCTATGCTGGAATATAACTTCCCTTTGAAGTTTTCATTTCCTCTTAAATTGATAATCACATCTCCTTCATTAGGAGCAATAAAAACCACCCAGATGAAGTTGTTTTTTGTTTTTCCGAGAAAATTTACTTCAAAGGCACCATCTAATGGCGCAAAAATAGCCCCCTTACATTGATTATATGATTGGTCCTGAGCCCAAAAGGATAGGCTAAAGAAAAAAGCGAAAAAAATACTAAGAGAAATTTTCACAAGCCTTTATACGCCTTATTTGATTTTAAGTTTCAACAAGCCGACAAGCTCAAGGTCTACACTTAAATGGTCCGCGGATAGCTGTAGATGATGTACACTCATTGAGTGAACCTTGCTGGTCATCCAAACACCCTTGCTGATTTCTCCGTTCATTTGTTGTTCTATAGCAGCTTTGGTGTCATTGATAAGCGGATTTAAATCCATATCAAAACCCGTGGTCATGAGTTCTTTTAGTTTGGAGTCTAATATCCATTGTGCAGAATGCAGTAAAACACTTTTGGTTTGTATGTCGTAATCCACATCTTTAATTTTGAGGTGCTGCTGCTCGTCAATATATGGTGTAACTACTAAAAACAGACGCCCCTTTTTTGTTCCAGAAAAATCGACGGCCAGCACTAGTTTGTTTTCTTGTGGCCCTAGGATTTCCACCTTATCAATTTGAATAATGCGCTTTTTAGTGATTTCTATAGTTTGTTGACCCAACTCTCTCGCAAGAAGCCGGTTGATTGAATCATAAAAAGCAATACTTTTTAAGTGTATGGTGCTTTGTTCGCTTTCCTTTGAAATAGGTGTGTTCTTTGGAAGCGGGGTCTTGGATAAAAGCAGTGCGTTAGTAGAAAACACAGGGTTTGCAGTTATTTGCGTCAAAAACAAGGCGCGTTTTCCACTGTTTTCTAAGTGAAGATTTGAAATACCTATTGTACTTGGCCTTAAATAGAAATAACCATAAGGAGCAACTAAAATAGAGTCTTGTAGACTTTCCCAAACCTCTTCAATCGTTTGCCTAACCGGGGCGCTTTCGAGCTGCTTGTCAATTTCTTTCTCTAAATTGATAAGCGAGCCGCGCACCTCTTTTTCAATGGTTTCGGTGGCGTTGTATTGAAAAACAGTGATTTTACAAGGGTCAATAAGTCTGAAGGTTTCTAGCTTTGTTTGGGAGTTTAGCTTGAAATCATGCCCTATACTAACCTTGCTCTGATACTTGATTTCAACCCTCCGTTTTGGTTCACCCACCCCACAAGAGGCGTAAATTCTTGGAATTACACAAGAAGGTTCTCCGAACAATTCGTGACAACTCGGGCAGTAGGCCAGACCGAGGTCAAAGCGGCCGTCGATTTGGTAACTAATAGAATTGTGTTTGAACTCGAAAAACAACGGGTCGCGTTCAAAGTGGTAGTTATAACTGATGCCCTCGCATTGTTTTTCTTCACCGCTAAATTTAAGGTCTAATGAACTTTCGGCTTCTTTTAGATAGGGCTGGAGCGCTAACTCCGTTTCGATATGAATAGTGGAAGCTTCAATTGTTGATAGCTCTGACTGTATGCTGTTTGGATCAAGCACCGGTGCCTGCACTTTAATTTGCTTACAGCCAAAAAGAAGGAGTGTCAGAAAAAACAAACAGATGAGTGGCTTCATTTGATAGGTTTAAGGACAACTCTTTGTAGGAAACTGACCCGCATCGATTCAACAACACCATCAGCCTCTTCAATGAAAGGACTTGTATAAGAAGCTTTCTTTTGTCCGCCGCTAATTTCAAAAACCAGATCTTCTTCTTGTTGGCAAAGCGAGGAGTTAAAAAACATGCCGCTGAGTTCATAATGATCGAACAAGCAGTTACCCATGCGCGTCATTTCAATTAGCAAGCTGTCACCTTCGTCCATCCAAAGCTTCTTATTGGTTTGATCATAAAAAATATGATAAGCCTTTGTACTCAGCACCTCGCCTTGCGGGCTTAGATAAGACATGTTGTAGTTCCAATAGTTTTCTCGGTCCATGATGAAGAGGTCTAGTTGAACAACAACTGCTTGCTGCAAGCCATTTGGCGAGAAGATTTCCATGTTGCCTTTGTAAGAACCCAGCCATGATGAAGGTATTCCTTTGTCAAGCATAGGCAGATTTTGACTCCAAACAAAAGAGCTTAAAAATGAAAAAAATAAAAGAAAGCGCATAAAAAAAGGGGCTAAAGCCCCTCTAATTTAATTCATTTTTGCTTGCAAGCCTCGGTCGAGTGCATCTAAAAACTCTTCGGTATATACATAGTGTTCGCCGTGGTTGACTTTGTTACCATGGATACAAACAGCAAGGTCTTTAGTCATGATGCCACTTTCTACGGTTTCAATACAAACACGCTCGAGTTCATTACAGAAATCAATAAGGGCTTGGTTGCCGTCTAGTTTTCCTCGGAAAGCTAAGCCGCGTGTCCAGGCAAAAATCGAAGCAATTGGGTTTGTGGAAGTCTTTTTGCCCGCTTGGTGATCGCGGTAGTGGCGCGTTACGGTGCCGTGTGCAGCTTCAGACTCCATGATTTGCCCATCTGGGGTAATTAATACAGAGGTCATGAGGCCTAAAGAACCAAATCCTTGAGCAACGGTGTCAGACTGAACGTCACCATCATAATTTTTACAAGCCCAAACGAAATTTCCATTCCATTTAAGAGCCGAAGCCACCATGTCATCGATAAGGCGGTGCTCATAAACGATGCCCGCTGCTTCAAATTGTGCTTTGAACTCTGCTTGATAGATTTCTTCAAAAATATCTTTGAAACGACCATCGTATTTTTTGAGGATGGTGTTTTTCGTAGAAAGATATAATGGCCATTTTTTTGTTAAGGCCATATTGAAACAGCTTCTTGCAAAACCAGCAATGGATTCATCGGTGTTGTACATCGCCATACCAACGCCATCCCCTTTAAAGTTATAAACTTCAAAAGTTTGGGTTTCTCCACCATCTTCTGGTGTAAAGGTCATAGTGAGTTTTCCTTTTCCTTTGAAAACAGCATCAGTAGCGCGGTATTGATCACCAAATGCATGACGCCCAACAATAATTGGCGCGGTCCAGTTGGTAACTAAGCGCGGTACATTTTGCATGACGATTGGCTCGCGGAAGACAGTGCCATCAAGAATGTTTCTGATGGTTCCGTTTGGAGACTTCCACATTGACTTCAAGTTGAACTCTTGAACGCGTGCTTCGTCTGGTGTAATGGTGGCACATTTGATACCAACTTTATATTTTTTAATAGCCTCAGCTGCGTCAATGGTGATTTGATCATTGGTTTCATCGCGCTTTTCAATACCCAAGTCGTAGTATTTAATATCTAGGTCAAGGTAAGGTAAAATGAGTTTGTCTTTGATGAATTTCCAAATGATACGGGTCATTTCATCGCCGTCGAGTTCTACTACTGGGTTGGCTACTTTAATTTTTGACATGAGAATAATTTAAATGCAAAATTAGTGAATATTATGCTCTGCTTTAGGCAGGTTGCGTCAATATTTGATAAAGATTAGTCCAACGAACCAATCATTTTTGATGGATCAACAATTTGATCGTACTCTTCTGCGCTAACATGACCCAAACCTACAGCGGCTTCTTTAAGTGTGGTGCCATTCTTGTGTGCATATTTAGCAATTTCAGCAGCTTTGTAGTAACCAATTTTTGTATTGAGTGCAGTAACCAACATTAAAGAGTTGTCAAGGTGTTGTTTGACAACTGGCAAGTTTGCTTCAATACCCACAGCACAATTGTCGGCAAATGATACACAAGCGTCACCGATGAGGCGCGCAGATTGCAATACGTTTGCAGCAATGACTGGTTTGAAAACATTGAGTTCAAAATGACCATTTGAACCAGCTACGCTAACGGTTACGTCATTACCCATTACTTGAGCACAAACCATGGTTAATGCTTCTGGTTGTGTTGGGTTGACTTTTCCTGGCATGATAGAAGAACCAGGTTCGTTGTCAGGGATGATGATTTCACCAATACCACAACGCGGGCCAGAAGAAAGCATGCGGATGTCGTTCGCTATTTTCATCAGTGCAACAGCAGCTCTTTTTAGAGCACCAGATAATTCAACCATTGCGTCGTGTGCAGCAAGTGCTTCAAATTTATTGGCAGCAGTAATTAAAGGAAGGCCGGTGAAGTCGGCAATTTTTTTAGCGACCAAAACATCATAACCTTTCGGCGTATTTAAACCTGTTCCAACGGCAGTTCCTCCTAAAGCAAGCTCTGAAACAGCCACAAGCGCGTTGTTAATGGCGCGTACAGAATGATCAATTTGGGCAACGTAGCCACTAAATTCCTGTCCTAAAGTAAGTGGTGTGGCGTCCATGAAGTGGGTGCGGCCGGTCTTTACAATATCTTTAAATTGTTCAACTTTTCCTTGTAAAACATCACGCAAGTGTAAGAGCCCTGGAAGCGTAGTTTCTACTGTCATTTTGTAAGCAGCAATGTGCATGGCAGTAGGGTAGGTGTCGTTTGAACTTTGAGATTTGTTGACGTCATCATTTGGGTTGAGCGCTTTTTGCTCGTCTGATAATGAGCCACCCTGAATAACGTGTCCGCGATTGGCAATTACTTCATTACAGTTCATATTGGATTGCGTTCCGGAGCCAGTCTGCCAAATCACTAACGGAAACTCATCATTGTGTTGACCCGTTAGTATCTCATCACAGACTTTAGAAATCAAATCGCGTTTTTCAATAGGAAGCACTCCTAGGTCATGGTTGGCATGTGCCGCCGCTTTTTTAAGGTAGGCAAAGGCATGAATGATTTCAACAGGCATGGATCCTTCCGGACCGATTTTAAAGTTATTGCGCGAGCGTTCAGTTTGAGCGCCCCAATAGCGATGAGCTGGTACTTTTACCTCGCCCATGGTGTCTTTTTCAATGCGGAATTCCATTTTTTCTTGTTTATAAATTAATTTGTGTAATTTTGAACTGTTTTCAACTGCAAAAATAATAGAAGATGAGCACTTTCGGTATTGTAATGTTTCTTTTAATCGGCGGAATGGCCTTTTGGATGTTGTTCTTTTTATTGGGTTTCATCCTACCTTATTGGTTAACCCTTGGTCTTTTCGAACAACTTCGTCCAAAACGCATCTTTGACGAAAAATCGAAATAACATTATTTCATTGAACCGAAAGCGCCAAAAGGCGCTTTTTTTATGCCCAATTTTGGCATATTAAAATTCCTTAATTTCGAAGCATCAAAATCAACAACACAATCATGGAAATCACACCAGAACTCAAAGAGAAACTTTCCTTACTTCATGAAAAATATGCAGCTCTAGGAGAAGACTTCAATGCTTATCTAGAGGGTTTGTTATACGCTGATGTTACCACTTATTGGGATTACATCCAACTGGATACCCTATTAAGCCTTCAAAAGCCAAAAACCTCTTTTCCAGACGAAGTGGTGTTTATTATGTATCATCAAATCACGGAGCTTTATTTCAAATTAGCACTTCGAGAGTTTGAGGCCTTGGGTAAAATAAAAGCGCCATCAAAAACACACTTCATTGATCGCGTAGGCCGAATCAACCGTTATTTTGATGCGCTAGTCAAGAGTTTTGAAATCATGATTGACGGCATGGACCGCGACGAGTTTTTAAAATTCAGAATGAGTCTTTTGCCTGCGTCGGGTTTTCAGTCGGCACAATACCGTGAGATCGAGATTTTCAGCACAGATTTTATCAACCTCGTTGCAAAAGATAAGCGCGACGAATTGCGTTCTGAAAGCACAATCGAAAAACTTTTTGAACACATTTACTGGAAGGCGGGCGCTACAGAAGTGGCAACGGGTAAAAAAACACTTACTCTAATTCAGTTTGAAGAGAAATATAAAGATCAATTTATAGCACTCGGTGAAAAATGCCAAGACAAAAACCTATGGCAAGTTTACTTAAGACTTTCTAAAGAAGATCAGCAAGACGAACTAGTTAAAAATGCGCTGCGACAAAACGACATTAATGTCAATATCAATTGGCCATTGGCACATTATAAATCGGCGGTTCGTTATTTAGCTCGAAAAGACCAAGATGTAGCCGCAACAGGCGGAACCAATTGGCAAAAATACCTGCCGCCACGTTTTCAAAAACGCATTTTTTATCCAACGTTGTGGTCACAAGAAGAGCACCAAAATTGGGGAAAAGCATGGGTAGAAGACATGCTTCAAAAGGGCTAATCAGATGGCTTTCAAGTAAATTTTAGAGAAGTCTACGATTCCAGATTCGGATAATTCAAATCCCCGCACGGACAACTTATTGAGCACAAAGAAATCTTCTGTATAAATCGGAACAAGTGCGTAGTCGTTTATGATTTCATTTTCGCAGATTTTTTGAGAAAATTTGTGCATTTTACTTTGATCATCAGCAAAAATCGAGGCCAAATAAAATTGATCAATGGCTTTGTTTTTATAAAACAATGGCTTTTGTGCGGCGCTATAAAAAAGCCTCAAATAAGACTCCTCGCCCGGATAATCACCTACCCATCCTCCTCGCCAGATGTCTATTTTGGTGTTATAAAGGTTATCACTAACACTGCTGCTATAAATTAACCTGAGCCGGATTCCTAAATTTTGAAGTAACATTTGCTGAACAGCCCGGCACCATGCTGCAGCAACCGAGTTGTTTGGCCCACCAACAGCCAAAGAAAGAACTGGAAACTTTCTTCGCGCTGAATAACCAGCTTTAACTAACAGAGCTTTTGCTTCAGTATTTTTATCTGCTTGACTTCTGAGTTTTAGTTCATTTTGAGCTGCAATTAATAACTCATTCCGAAATCCTTTTCTTTCCGGAATGAATTGGCCGATCATTGGGCTGCCTTCTCCGTTCAGATCATTGGTGCAGATCGACCTTTGATCTATAGCCAAACTAATTGCTTTTCTAACCAACTTGTTTTGCAATGGCCCGCGCATAGCATTGAAATAAAGATAGTGTATCTTGGAAGAGGGCTTGATATACACTTCGTGAAGTGGGTTTTTGCCTTTTTGTGCATCTTGAAGTGTACCAAAAGCAGCAGGCAGTTGATTGACCGGCAAATCAAATAATAAATCACTGCGATTTTCAGAGAAAAGGCGGTGCTCTATAGAGCTTGAAACGCCTGTAAAAACCTCCACTTCTTCTAAATAGGGAAGTTGGTTGCCGTATTTATCTTTTTTCCAATAGGCTTTGTTGCGCTTGAAAAGAAGCCGCCCTTCTTCCTTGGTTTCTAGATAAAATGCCCCAGTTCCGACAGGGTGATCGACCAAATTATCTTTATAATAGTCACCCGCTTTTTTGCTTAAAACCCCCAAACTATTGTTTGAAAGCAAAGGTAAAAAATGGTTGTATGGCCCAGTGAGTTGTATGCTTAGGGTGTGTTTGTCTTTAACCTTGATACCACTAACCGTTTTATCAAACGGAGAATCGTTCGCTTCATAATAAGCTTGCGCCCCTTGAATAAGCCCAATTAATAAATGACTTTGTTGGTTAAATGGCTGTGAAGAGCAAGCATAACTGAGTGTAAAGGCAAGGTCTTCCGCGGTGAGTTCTTGAGATTCAAAACGAAAACAAGCATCATCGGAAAAATAGATGTGCTTTTTTAGTTCGATTGTTATTTGTCTTTTGTCTGCCGAAACCTTGATGCGTTTTGCCAAGTTATAGGCCCAGCCCTTACTGTTGTCTGAAGCCAAAAGTACAGGCTCAAATACCAACTGTTGTACACGATGGTAATCGAGTGTGTTGGAAGAGAGAGGAAAAAGTGCTTGAAAACGTTCTGCACTGCTAAACCGGAGCTTTCCGCCGTAAACTACAGGCCCATTTGCTGCAGGTCTTTGCCATGGAAAAAACCAGAGCCCAGCGAATAAAATGACACAAGCAAGGCCGATCCATATAAGGGGCTTTCGCTTAATTTTAGGATGGCTCTCTTGGCCCAATAGCTTATTTTTTATTTGCTAATTGCAGAAATCCGTGGCCCTTTACCTCTTGACCATTGATACCCGTAGCAACATATGTGTAGAAGTAAGTGCCTTCGGTTGCTAGTTGGCCGTCAATGGTGCCATCCCATGCAGGATTGTTATTGATGAGGTCCACAGAACTTCTGTCGAAAACAACATTACCCCATCTGTTGAGGATGGTTAATTGAAGCGTCGTTACATTCTTAGTATTTAAATAGAATGCTTCGTTGTTGTTGTCAAGGTTAGGCGTGAAAACATTTGGTGCAATTACAACAGGTTCAGGAATGATACAAGTTCCGTCATCAACAGTCGCTTCCGGGTTGTAATTAATGGCTTCTGGATTTGTACACCCACAAATAAACACGGTGATGGTTGTGCTTGCCTGATCTGTACATTGTGCACCCTGAAGAGCTGTTAGTGAAACAACATAAGAGCCTTGTGAGGCGTCATAACTCATACTAACAGGGCCAGCTGAATTCGAAGTTTGTCCGTTTCCAAAATCCCAAGCATAGGTTTGTGCGTTTTGACTGGTATTTGTAAATGTGACATTTAGCGTTTGACAACCCTCCGTAATAGAGGCGCTGAATTCTGCAACTGGCGGATCTAATAAATCTACAAAAGCGCTGTCAGATACAGAACACACGTTGTCTTCAACGGTAATGTAATACCAGCCAGAAGGAATGTTTTGCCATACTGATGCGTCAATGAAACCGTTCGGGCCCGGGCCTGTCCAGGTGTATTGTGGCACCCCTTGAAGGCCAGTTGCTTGAACCGAAACATAACCAGTTGGCACACAGGTCGAAGGACCAATGTAAATGGTATCAATTGCCAATGTCTGATTCATGGTGATGGTCACGGTATCTGTTTGGGTAAAGTTACAGTTGTCGGTTGCCGTTACTAAATAGTACATGGACCCGTTTTGGCTAATGCCAACCGAAATAGAGTCATTGGTTCCGAGTGGGACGCCCACCAGGTTTTCCCAGGAATAACTATACGGCGCATAGCCACCAGAGGCACTTGCAGCCAACCAAACGCTATCTGTGGCACAGAACACTGTTGGGTTATTGCCGCTGATGTTAATGATAGGGCCCTCACCAATGTAAATAGTGCCTGAGGAGGTGATGGTGTCACCGCACGGGTTGATCAATTGAACAGTAATAACTACTGATTCAAAACCTTCATTGATGCCGTCTTGAGTTGGTGTCAAGTTAATGACAACCGTATCTTCTCCTGGTAAAAAAGTAATTGGGTTAGGGAGGGTGTTGTAGTCAATACCTTGCTGTGCAACGCCGCCAATGGTATAATTGATAATTAATGTATCGTTAAGTTGGCCAGCAGGGCGTGTAAAAATGAAGTCAGCGTAGGTACAACCTTCAATAATTGTGGTGTCACCCGAAACGGTTGCAACAGCAACATCTACAGCGGCAGAACTAAATGAACCCGCCTGTAAGAAAACCCCAGAGTCATAAGATTGGTCACCTACATTGGAAATCGCGAGCTTAATGTGGTAAAGTTGGTTACACTGAACACTGGCAGCAGCAGTTAATAAGACCGTTGTGCCATCGTATTGAATCGCGTCTCCGTAAGTTAAAGTAGAAGAAGCTTCATTGAATACGTAATATTGCGTGTTATTGGCATCACCCACATTATTAATGGTAACAGGGATACCGCCGGGAATGGTGGCAATATTGGCACCACCGTTAGGATAACCCGCTAATACGTATGGACCTGAAATACCAGGGCCCCAAAGGAAAAGTCCAAATGCATCATTGAAAGAGGAGGGTGAAAATTCAGGATACTCATCAGAACCAAACATGTAGTTAAAATTCAAGGTATCACCTGAAGGGATAAAGTCAAATTCTAAGACAACCCCATTGGTTACACTACCCGCTGCGATGTCATTCAGATGTGGGTCTGTAGATACAGATGATGTTGGAGGATTATTATTTGTAAAGGATGTTCCGCTGTTTGGCCCTACCGCAGCTGAGGCATTTCCGGTCGTTAAAATGAGACCGTTGTTGATAGGAAACAAAGGGTTTGTATTGGTAAAATAACCCACATTTCCTTGTGCGGTATTTGCCAAGGCTGGGTTACCATTGATGGTAACATTGAAGGCAGTTACACCAAAACCGAGCAAGACGTTGTCCACTAGTTGTTGTGGTGTTTGTGTTGTAGCAACTGAAATTGGCTGGGCAAAAGCCGCACCCAATGAAAAGATCATGAGGAATTGTAGTAAGTGTTTCATATGCGCAAGTTGTCGGTTAGACGCTTTTCTAAGCAAATTAGTTGCAATACAAAATTAATATAATCAACGACGTAGCAAAACACCGCGATTTTTCGCAACTTTGATACATTGAAATATTATGGAAAAAACACAGCAATTTATAGGACAAAACAAAGACAAATTTGTCTCTGAACTCTTCGATTTACTTCGCATTCCTTCAGTATCTGCAGACCCTGCTTTTCAAAATGATGTCAAGGCTTGTGCTGAACATTTAGCGAAGCATTTTAAACAAATCGGCCTCGATGAGGTAGCGATTTATCCTACGGCAGGGCACCCAATTGTTTACGCTGAAAAAATCCTTGACTCAGCATTGCCAACTGTTTTAGTTTATGGTCATTATGATGTGCAGCCAGCAGACCCGCTTGAATTGTGGCACAGCCCTGCATTTGAGCCAGTAATTAAAACAACCGAAATACATCCAGAAGGAGCCATTTTTGCCAGAGGCGCTTGTGACGACAAGGGGCAATTTTTTATGCATGTAAAAGCACTTGAGGCTATGCTAAAAAGTCAAGAGCTTCCTTGTAATGTCAAACTCATGATTGAAGGTGAGGAAGAAATTGGCAGCCCAAACCTTGCCATTTTTGTCAAAGAAAATAAGACAAAATTAAAAGCCGACATTATCTTGGTTTCTGACACAGGCATGTTGGCCAATGACGTGCCGTCCATTACCACAGGCTTGCGCGGCCTCAGCTATGTTGAAGTAGAAGTCACGGGCCCTAACCGAGATTTACACTCTGGTTTATATGGCGGTTGCGTGGCGAACCCGATCAATATTTTGACGCAAATGATTGCGAGTCTGCACGATGAAAACAACCACATTACCATTCCAGGTTTTTATGATAAGGTGCAGGAGCTCACCCCTGCAGACCGCGCTGAAATGGCCAAGGCCCCTTATTCAGAATCTGCTTATTGTCAGGCCTTAGATATTAAAGAAACACACGGCGAAGCCGGATACAGCACCATGGAACGCGGCTCAATCCGACCAACCCTTGACGTCAATGGCATTTGGGGTGGCTACACAGGTGAGGGCGCCAAGACCGTGATTGCTTCCAAAGCATTTGCAAAAATTTCCATGCGCTTGGTACCAGACCAAGACCCAGTAGAAATCACCAAATTGTTCCAAGATCATTTTGAAAAAATTGCCCCAAACAGTGTTCGCGTAAAAGTATTGCCTCATCATGGCGGAGAACCGGTTGTTACACCAACAGATTCTTTTGCTTACGACGCTGCGGCGCGTGCCTATGAGCAAACTTTTGGCAAAAGACCTATTCCTGTAAGAAGCGGCGGCAGCATTCCAATTATTGCCATGTTTGAACAAGAACTCGGCCTCAAAACTATCCTGATGGGCTTTGGCCTTGACAGCGATGCCATTCATAGCCCGAACGAACATTATGGCTTATTCAATTTCTATAAAGGCATTGAAACCATCCCGTATTTTTTCAAAAATTTTAGTCAACAATAAAAATGTTTAAACAACTTTTATTCATCTCGTTAGGCCTTCTTTTATTTTCTTGCGCCAGCCTAGAAGAGCCAATAGAACTTGTGAGTTATGATGGCTCTGAGATCAAGCAATTTAATGGCCAAATAGTGCAGTTTAGCGCGACTTTCCACGTACAAAATAAGCTATTTGTACCCGTCAAAATGAAGCCGGGTTCTTTTGAAATTTTTGTAGAGCAACAGAAAATTGGAAATCTGTACTTGGATCAACCAATAAAACTCAAGGCCCGAAAAGAAACAGCTTTAAAAGTGCCTTTGCGCCTGATTCCTGAACCGGGTTTCATGACCACGCTTTATAAGTCGGCCAAAAAACCAGAGGTTCAAGCCAAAATAAGTGGTTATCCAAAAGTAGGCGTCTTTTTTATCTATAAAACACTTCCCGTTTCGAAAGAAACCACCTTACAACCCCAACAGTTTCTTCCCAACCTCCCTGTATTCTGATGCTGACACACGCTGCTCCCAAAAAATTATTTTTACTTGATGCTTATGCCTTAATATACAGGGCATATTTTGCTTTTGCAAAAAACCCTAGAGTGAACTCGAAAGGCGAAAACACATCTGCAGCCTTTGGATTTACAAACGTGCTCATCGATGTTTTAAAAACAGAACAACCCACTCATATTGCGGTTGTTTTTGATCCGCCAGGGGGCTCTACGCAACGACAAGAGGAGTTTACCGCCTACAAGGCGCACCGCGAAGAAATGCCTGAGGACATTCGTTCCATGATTCATCCGATCAAGCAAATTGTAAGGGCATTTAACATTCCTATTCTTGAAGTAGCCGGATATGAAGCCGATGATGTGATAGGTACCGTGGCCTTAATGGCTGAAAAGCATGGCTTCATCACTTACATGATGACCCCAGACAAAGATTACGCTCAGTTGGTCAGCCCTCAAACATTTATTTACAAGCCTGGAAGAGGCGGCAACCCGCCAGAAATTTTAGGCATTAAAGAAGTCAAAGAAAAATTTGAAGTAGAAGACCCGCTTCAAGTCATTGATATTTTAGGCTTATGGGGAGACGCTTCGGATAACATCCCTGGAATTCCTGGTATCGGAGAAAAAACGGCAAAAGTGCTTGTTGCCAAATATGGTTCGATGGAAAATTTGTTTGCCAATGTTCAAGACCTAAAGGGCAAGCAGAAAGAAAACGTCGAGAATTTTCAAGAGCAGGGCTTGATGTCAAAAATGTTGGCCACCATTATTAGGGACGTACCTGTTGAATTTGACGAAGCCGACCTCAAGGTTTGTCCGGTAGACAACGAGGCGGTCAAAGACATATTTACTGAACTAGAGTTCAGAACCCTCGCCAAAAGAATCATAGGCGAAGAAATTGTAATAACACAAGCAAGCTCAAACAATTCAGCAGAACCGCAGCTTGATTTGTTTGGTGTTCAAAGTATGCTTGAGCCTCAACAAAGCAGCCCAACCGCAGGCTATAAAACTATCGCCACAGAAAAACCGAGTTATCATTTAATTTCTTCGCCGGAGGAAAGAAAAGAATTACTTGAGTTGCTCTTGACCCAAAGTTCCGTTTGTTTTGATACCGAAACCACCGATATTGATGCCTTGCATGCCGATTTAGTGGGCTTTTCTTTTTCCTATAAAGAAAGAGAAGCGTTTTATGTAACGGTTCCACAGGACTTCGAGGCGGCAAAAGCCATTTTACATGAATTTGCTCCGGTTTTTCTAGATATTTCAATTGAGAAAATTGCCCATAACATGAAATACGACCTCAAGGTATTGCATCGTTATGGCTTGCACATTGAAGGCCCGGTTTTTGATACCATGATTGCCCAATATTTGATCAACCCGGAATCAAAACAAGGCATGGATTTCTTAGCCACTTACTACCTTAATTACCAACCCATTTCTATTGAAACCTTAATTGGGAAGAAAGGCAAGAACCAAGGCAACATGGCCGATTTGCGCCCTGAAGAAATTACCGACTACGCTTGTGAAGATGCCGACATCACCTTTCAATTGAAGCAATTATTAGAGCCGGAAATTCAAAAACCGCATCTTTATCATTTGTTTTATGACATGGAAATGCCGCTTGTACAGGTGTTGAAAGACATCGAACAAGAAGGAATCGCCATTGATACGGCTGCCCTAGATCAATTTTCAAAAGAACTCGACGCACGCATCACTGAACTTGACCAAGAAATTCTTGATGCAGCAGGTGAAAATTTTAATATTGATTCACCAAAACAACTAGGTGAAATCTTGTTTGAAAAACTGAAAATTTCAACTAAGGCTAAGAAAACAAAGACAGGACAATACGCTACCTCTGAAGACATTCTTCAGAAACATGAGCACGACCATCCGATCATTGCGATGATTCTTGAGTACCGCCAATTGCGCAAACTGAAAAGTACTTATGTAGATCCACTTCCAACAATGTGTGACCGCATTGATGGCCGCATTCATACGAACTTTATGCAAACTGTTACCGCAACAGGGCGCTTGAGCTCCAACAACCCTAACCTCCAAAATATTCCTGTTCGCACAGCCAAAGGAAGAGAAATCAGAAGGGCTTTTGTGGCGCGTTCCACTGATTTTCAATTAATGGCGGTTGACTACTCGCAAATTGAACTCAGAATTATAGCTGCACTGGCCGAAGATCAAAACATGATTGAAGCATTTAAGCAAGGGCACGATATCCATGCGGCCACAGCCGCCAAGGTATTCCACGTGGCGATAGCCGATGTAACGCGCGAACAACGCAGCGCGGCAAAGGCTGTCAATTTTGGAATTATTTACGGACAATCGGCTTTTGGTTTGGCTCAAAACTTACAAATTTCGAGAACCGAGGCCAAGCAAATCATCGATGCTTATTTTGAACAGTATCCAAGTATTAAATCATACATGGATAAAGTGATTGCACAGGCCAGAGAGCACGGTTACGTCGAGACCATCATGAAGCGCCGTCGTTACTTACCAGACATTCATTCTGCCAATGCGGTAGTGAGGGGTTATGCCGAACGAAATGCCATAAACGCGCCAATTCAAGGTTCAGCAGCCGATATTATTAAAATGGCCATGGTAGCAGTACATGAAGCGATGTCAAAAGCTAAACTTCAGTCTAAAATGATCTTACAAGTACACGATGAACTTGTTTTTGATGTGCATCAGCATGAAGTTGAACAAATGCAAAAATTAGTCAAAGAAGCCATGGAAAACGCCGTTCAGCTCACTGTTCCTATGGAGGTCGAGATGAAGTTAGCAGCAAATTGGCTTGAGGCGCATTAATTCTTAGCCTGACTTCACACTTAAAATTAACTTTGTAAACAAGATATTAGAAAATGGAAATCCTTATCAAAGCTGCGCAGCTTATTACATCTTTAGCCATTTTGGTTACACTCCATGAATTTGGTCATTTTATTCCGGCGAAACTTTTCAAAACGCGCGTCGAAAAATTTTATTTATTCTTCAATCCTTATTTCTCCTTCTTTCGTTGGAAAAAGGTAAACGGCAAAGGCAAAAAGTCTTGGCTGAGTAAAACGTCGCCTGAAGAATGGTCCGAAGATCCGGATAGCACCGAATGGGGAATTGGTTGGGTGCCACTCGGAGGCTATGTTAAAATTGCTGGCATGATCGATGAGTCCCTAGATACTGAGCAACTCAAACAAGCGCCTCAACCTTGGGAGTTTCGCAGCAAAAAAGCATGGCAGCGCCTAATTATTATGATTGGTGGCGTTACTGTCAATTTAGTTTTGGGTTTTATTATTTATATCGGCGTTGTGTTCACTTGGGGTCAATTAACACTTGACCAAAACAAGTTACAAGCTGGCTTAAGTGTGCATCCTTATTTATCGAAATATGGTATTTATTCAGGTGATAAGGTTTTAAAAATTGAAGGACACGCCCCGTTGAATCTAGACGACATCAATAAAGAAATCCTTTTGCGAGACGCCAGAAACATCCAGGTTCAGCACCCCGACGGACAAATTCAAAATATCAAATTATCAGCAAACATCGATCAAGAACTATTCGAAGCAGGGGCCCTTCCAGCTTTTAGTTTAAGATCTACAAAATTACAGGTAGCTGAGGTTACCAATGATTCTCCGGCATTAGCGGCTGGCCTGAAAGCCAAAGATCGCGTCCTCAGTGTAAATGGTGAAAGCATCCATTATTACGACGAGTTTCAAGCAAAACTCTTTGCAAATAAGAACCAAAAAGTAGCGCTGAAAGTGGCGCGCAATGGCAACCTTAAAGACACTCTTACCCTAGGAGTCAAGGTAAAATCTAATGGCACAATAGGCATCCTTGCTAATTCAGAATTTGTCGATCAAGATGCCATTTCCGAGAAAAAATATGGCTTTGCGCAAAGTATTAGTATAGGAATGGGCTATGGCTACAACACACTTTCTGATTACGTAAGTCAATTCAAATTTGTATTTACCAAGAAAGGAGCAACTCAAATTGGTGGCTTTGCATCAATCGGCAATATGTTTCCTCCGCTCTGGGATTGGCACACCTTCTGGCTAACCACGGCTTTGTTGTCAATCATTTTGGCCTTCATGAATATTTTGCCAATACCAGCCCTTGATGGTGGACACGTAGTCTTTTTGCTTTATGAAATGATTACTGGAAAAGAAGCACCTCAAAAAGTTTTGGAGGTGGCGCAGTATATCGGTATTTTCCTTTTACTTTCTTTGATGATTTATGCCAACGGTGCAGACCTTGTGCGTTGGTTGATAAAATAATGAACTATGCAGCGTTTTCAAAACTATGTGCTTGGCCAATGGATTGATGGCCAAGGAGTAGAAACTCCCTTGTTTCATGCAATAACCGGCCAAGAATTAGGCTCGGTATCTAGTGCCGGAATTGATTTTGCAGAGGTACTTGCTTATGGCAGAAAAAATGGGCATGCCCTCAGAAAAATGACTTTCCAAGAAAGAGGTAGAATGCTCAAAGCTTTGGCGCTCTATCTCATGGAAAGAAAAGAAAAGTACTACCAAGTTTCTGCACAAACAGGTGCTACAAAAATAGATTCCTGGATTGACATCGAAGGAGGAATCGGCAACCTATTTGCAAATGCAAGCTTGCGCAAACAATTTCCAGATTTACCATATTATGTAGACGGTAGTGCCGCACCGCTCTCTAAGAACGGCTCTTTCATTGGTCACCACATTATGGTGCCAAAAGAAGGGGTGGCCGTTCATATTAACGCGTTTAATTTTCCAATTTGGGGAATGCTTGAAAAAATTGCCGTGAACCTGATGGCGGGTGTACCTGCCGTTGTTAAGCCTTCTGAATATACTAGTTTTCTGACCGAAGTCATGGTCCGAGATATCATTGCTTCTCAGATTTTACCGGAAGGTGCTTTGCAATTGGTTTGTGGCCTTGGCCGCGGAATTTTGGACTCCGTTGATATGCGTGACGTCGTTACATTTACCGGAAGCGCGGCAACTGGAAAGCTATTAAAAGGCTTACCTAGAATTGCCGAACAAAGCGTGAGCTTCAATCTTGAAGCAGATTCATTAAATGCTACAGTATTGGGCGAAGCCGCCACACCTGGCACCGAAGAGTTTGATCTTTTCGTGAAAGAATGCGTCAAAGAAATTACAATTAAAGCAGGACAGAAATGTACCGCTGTCCGAAGAATCATTGTGCCTGAAAACCTACTCGATGAGGTTCAGGCGGCGATCAGCGCCCGATTAGCGAGCACTAAAATGGGTGATCCAGCTCAGGAGGGCGTCAGAATGGGGGCTTTGGCAACCAAACTACAAGTGGAGCGCGTAAGAGCCAATGTTGAGTTATTAGCTCAATCCCAAAACATCGTTTTTGGAAATCCAGATGCGTTCGAACTTGTTGGCGCTGATGCCAAAGCCGGATCCTTCTTTCCGCCGATTTTATTTCGCAATGAAAACCCTTTACAAAACACCGCTTGTCATGACATCGAAGCCTTTGGGCCCGTGGCTACAATCATGCCTTACAAAGCCCTCGATCAAGCCATTGAGATTGCTAAACTAGGCAAAGGAAGCTTGGTGTCTTCAATTGTTACCCCGAACAATCAGGAGGCAGTAGACTACGTTGTTGGTGCAGCCAGTATGCATGGTCGAATTTTGGTTCTAAATAAAGATTGCGCCAAAGAAAGCACAGGCCATGGTTCACCAATGCCGTTATTGACACATGGTGGCCCAGGTAGAGCTGGTGGCGGTGAAGAAATGGGAGGAAAGCGCGGAGTTTTACATTATTTGCAACGCACCGCTATTCAAGGCCACCCAACTACGATCACAGCAATCACGCAACAATTTCAGGTGGGAGCAGCCATGCCTGAAGCGAATCCACATGTCTTCAGAAAGCACTTCGAAGAATTAGTGATCGGCGAAACAGTCTTCACTCATAAGCATACGGTTACAGATGCTGATATCGTCAATTTTGCCAATGTATCAGGCGATAATTTTTACGCGCACATGGATGCTACCTCATTAGAAGGCACCATTTTTGAAAGACGCGTTGCCCACGGTTATTTCATTTTGTCTAAGGCAGCAGGTTTATTTGTTGACCCCAAGAAAGGACCTGTTTTGTTGAATTACGGCATTGAAGAGGCGCGATTTACAAAGCCGGTTTATCCGGGCGCTACAATCGGCGTGCGTTTCACCGTTAAAGAAAAGATAGATCAGGAAAAAAGAAGCCCAGAAGATATTGCTAAAGGCATTGTCAAATTCTTGGTCGATGTCTATGATGAAACCGGAGAAACAGTTGCGCTAGCGACAATTCTTACAATGGTGAAAAAGCTGCAAGACGCTTAGGTCAAAAGCCCTATACTAGAATTATTTCCTGGTATTTTATCCTTAATCTTTTTCAGGATGCTCTGCAGCAAACTCAATTTCGAGTTTGTCCATGTCGTAGTCGGTTTCCTCGTTGTAAATATCAATCAAGGGTTCTTGGAAAGAACGCATGCTGAATTTTCTTTCTAGTGTCAGAAGTAAGGCTGGTAAAATAATGAGGTTTGTTGCCATTCCCACCATAATGGTAATAGAAACCAGCAGCCCCAGTGCCTTCGTGCCTCCAAATTGAGAAAAGACAAACATCAAGAAGCCAAAGAAAAGAATCACCGAGGTGTAGAAAATACCTAGCCCTGTTTCTCTAAGCGAGTGCAATATAGCAAAACGCGTATCCCATGCGTGTTGCTTCAGTTCATGTCTGTATTTGCCCAAGAATAGAATGGCGTTGTCTACGGTAATCCCGAGTGCTATACCGAAAACCAAAATAGTTGAAGGCTTGAGCGGAATTTGAAAGTAACCCATAATTCCGGCTGTAAAGAGTAGTGGAATGATATTAGGGATCATGGAAACCAGAATAATTCTGAAGGATCTAAATAAGAATGCCATCATGATGGCAATAGAAATAATGGCAAAAACCAATGATTGAAGTAAGTTCACGAAAAGGTACTTAGTTCCTTCTGTTTGCACCAATTTGATGCCTGTGAAAACTAAATCGTAGTATTCTTGATCGATGGCCTGACGAAGATGTTTATCAAAGCCTTTTTTACGCGCATAGTCTTTGATTTTTTCAGGATTCATGTCAAAGGCCATTTGCTGGGCATCATTTCCTTTAGACAAAATAGCCGTGAGGCTGTTGTATACTCCCGAATGCTCGTAAATAATGGAGTCAATAGCACCAAGATCCCCTTTGCTAATTTTCGTATAAAGTCTTTCTAGCGTTGGTTTGTCGGGATTCAGAATCTCTTCGGTTTTAACTTTGAGCTTGTCTAAGGTGGGCCCCACTTTATCCACCTCGAGATCCTTCATTTGCATGCGAATACGCAGCGTTGTTTTACTTGTGTCAACAAGGTTTTTGAGTGATGCAGAACCGCCATTAAGGCTACTTAAGTCGAGCTTATCGATGTACTTTTTAAGTCGAAGTTTATCGCGATTGGAAATAATCGTGAATTTACGAGGATCGCCACCGTGGTAAGCCATATTGATCGATTTGATCAAATCAACAT
>JAURHO010000040.1 GCA_030833265.1 Crocinitomicaceae bacterium
TTGCTTATTGGTACCAAATTGCATATTGGTTGCTCCTGTCTGAAAAATCCAAATAAAGTTTCCAGCAGCATTCGTGGCGTGCATGATAGGAATTCCAACTACAGAACTTGTGTTGCGGTTATGCCATAGGGACACCGTAAAAGTTGAAGTCGGATTAAAAATAAAGTTGGGTGTATTGTTGATCAAATATTGACTAACTCCATTAAAATCTAATGCTGAGTTGGCATTATTGAAACGATCTGTGGTTGGAACCGCCCCGTTGTTTGTCAGGCTATTTGCATTTGCATTGGCATCGGTGCCATTTCCATTTAGTGGGAAATAAGAGATGAGTCCATAAACAGGCACATAGGATGGGATTTGTGCGAGTGCTTGAAAGGAAGCTATTAAGACAAAAACAAATAGAAGTTTTTTCATGGTTTAGATTTGATACTAAGATAAGGATATTGTGAAGTTATTTGAAAAATAAGATACATCTACGTTGTTTGAATTACTTCACATCAAGTAAATACAATGTTGTAAAATATTGTAAATCAAACATTTTACAAAAAATAGGGTTATATTAATAACCTAAACCTACTACGTGCTACCTGAAAACCAAGCCTTTGATTATGCCTTTTTGGGTATGGGCTGTGCCAATTCATTACTAGTTATGGCATTGCACCAGCGTGGTTTATTGAGTGCCACACATGTTTTAGTGCTTGAGCCTGCCCAAAAAATACGAAATGACCGCACTTTTTGCTTTTGGCTCAGCCCGACAGAATTAAAGGAATCAGGGCTTAAACCATTGGTGAGTCATAGTTGGGAAAAAGTCAGTTGCAATGCTCAACCTGCTCAAATTTTACAAGATAAAAAGTACTATTACCTGAAGGCAGAGGTGCTTTTTGAGCACGTACAAAAAATACTGAACGAGGTCGGTGCAGACTGGCATCACGAGCTTTATTCTGGTGAACCCCAACACTTAGCCAAACATGTATTTGACTCACGCCCGCCGAATTGGGAGGTCTTGTCTGTAAATCAAGAGTTGATTTATCAGAGTTTTTATGGATGGTTTATTCGGACCAAAGACCCGATTTTTGATGCTGCTACATTTACCATGATGGATTTCAATATTGATCAGCAGGGGCAAGCACAATTTATGTACGTTTTACCGTTTGATGCGCATACAGCACTGATTGAGCCCACGCGATTTAGCCAAGTGAAGCTCTGTGAAACGAATGCGCGTGCACTAATGGATTCCTATTTAGCGCCGTATCAAACGTTTTATGAAATCTTAGAATCTGAGAAAGGTTGTATTCCGATGTGTGGCGCTCAATTTGATATAGGAAATAGCCCAACAAATGTATGGCCAACGGGAGCCAATGCAGGAAAATTGAAGCCAAGCACTGGCTATTCTTTTGTAAGAAATTTGCGCGATGTCAATCAGATTGCGGATGCATTGTCTTCCAAGCAAAAGATACAACGCAAAAAATCAAAGTCCCGCTTTGCATTTTATGACCGTTTGTTATTAGAAATTTTACACCGCAAACCCCAAGCTGGCAAACAGATTTTTAGCCGTTTATTTGCGCGAAATAACACTGTTGATGTACTCAGCTTTTTGGACGAAGAAACCACTGTTTGGCAAGAAATCAAACTGATGTCAAGCCTGCCTATTTACATTTTTTTGGCGGCTGCTTTTCGATACCTGTTCCGAAAAGCAAAGGCTTCTTTTTGGCCAGCTTCTTTAGGATTATGCATTGGGATTTTACTTTTATTGGCAAATGCTTTTGGTGTTTTGAATGCGTTTGGGCCTATTTGGATTCTCGGACTTCTGTTGGTTGGCATACCACATGGGGCTCTTGATCATTTGCACAGCTTGCAAAAAGTCACAACTTTGAATTTGCTAATTTATATTGTCAAATATTTGGTCTTAGGAGCACTGATGTTCGGATGCTGGTTTATTTCAGCGCCAGCGGCATTGCTCTTGTTTGTTACTTATTCTGCTTGGCATTTTGGTGAAGCAGACCTCAGGTTATGGAAACCAGCGGCTCAGTGGCCTGCAGTTTTCCTATGGGGTTTTTTTATGCTTTTTGGCTTATTCATACCGCATCTGAATGAAGTAGTAGTTACGTTAAAAAGCATGCAGGTTGAAATTCCATCAGGCATCATTCAAATCTTGCATGTTAATACCTTTGCTTCAAATTTATTCTTGTTTTGTCTGGGCTTGTTCTTTGTCTGGCGCTTCCCATTGAAAGGTGTTTTCTCATCTTTATTATTGTTATTAATGGCCGCTCAACTTCCTTTGTTTGCGGCATTTGGCTTGTATTTTATTTTTCAGCACAGTGTCAACGGGTGGAAGCAACTCAGGGGAAATCTTCAGAAGAGTCATTTCAGGTTATGGCTGCACGCCTTGCCATTTACCCTAGGCAGCGTACTGATTTTTTGGATTTTCTATGACGTGAAAGCTAATTTCAATGACGGGCAAGCGTTTATTTTTCTTTCGGCTTTGAGTTTTCCGCATGTACTACTGATGCATCGCCTGTATCAAAAAGCCCTTTTTAAATAGCACTTGCAAAAAACGCAACTACTCTTGTGGTGTTTGTGAAATTAAGTTAGGCGAAGGCATGAATGCGCCCTATTTTTGATTGGTACAAAATTATATCAATCGCTCATGAAATCCTTGGTCTGTTTAGCATTACTGCTTATCTCTTGTCAGCATCTTTCTGCTCAATCTGTCTTATTTAGTAATTGGCAGTACAAACGGCATTTTCCACCTCAAGAAAAGTGGGAGCTTTTAAAGCTGAAAGCAACTGATTCTGTAATTACGTGCATGAAGTATTATTTTCGGTCAGAGGACACCCTCTATTTTCGGGAATATCCGAGTGAACGAATTCATAAAATCAGTAAAAAAGATCTTACAGAACTTCCTTTTTCGGTAGGAAAGGACTATCGTTTTTCAAAGCGCAATCAAAATCTGGAAACGGCGGCCTTGAAACCAAAAATCTTCTTGGGCTTAACTGCAGCTTCATTAGCCGGTATCGCCATTGACTTGGCACAACCGAGTCCTGTTTTATTGAGTGCCCCCAATTTTTATGTCTTACCAGTATTTATGGCGGCCTTATATGTTCAGGCAAAAAAAATGGATCGCTATTTGAATTATTATCAAATTGCTGAAAATCAAAAATTTTCTAGACCATTACAATTGCCACCCAAACCACAAAAAAATCTACCTGAAGAATTAGTCCAGCAATCAAATAAACCGGTCAATCAAAGTACAGACAATGTTTCAAATGCGCAGCAAACCAAGAAAATTGCATCTCAAGAAAATTTAGTGAATGCTGGCGGCACAAATATTTCTGATGCCTATCGCAACGGAACTGCAGGGGAAGCAGAGCAACAAATTTTACGTACTAAATCTGGTTGTGTTTATAAGTTATCAGATTATTATTTTCAGTCTGATGGGTTTTACTATTTTTCAGTTGCTGAATATCCAGGCACTTACCGAATGGCCATAGATGAAGTGGTAGAATTATCTGGCGTAACTAAAATTGGCCGGGATCGCAGGTTTGACAGAAAAAAGGCTGTTGTTGCAGGAGCTAAGTTCAATAAAATAATGGGCGTCATGTATGGGATAACAGGAACAATAATTGGCGCTGCCGCTGTCGGTTTTGCAACTTACAGTGTGCCAGGGGCCATTTTTGGCGGCATCGGCATTGGTATTTTACCTGCAACATTAATAGTTGCAAATAGCAATAAAACTATAAAATACTACGAGATGTTTCAGACTGCACCTAGGATTTCTTGTGCTGAGTAAGGGCAGTAATTATTCAACCAGAAAAGGGTAGTGTCGTCCTTGAACTTCAAGGAAGAAAATGCCAATTGGCAGGCGTTCTAGTTCAATTTTTGAATCTCGAATGGTACCAAACTGAAGGCATTCCCCAATTACAGAATGTATGCTATATGGTGTTTCGTTTTTGATATTTTGGACCATTATTATACCGGCACTTTTCACAGGATTTGGATAAATACGAAGTGCTTTATTGAGTTCATCTAGGCCACTATCTTCGACAGTTACGTTAAATGTAACAGAACTATCACAGCCAAAGCTAGAAGTAAAGAACTGTGTATAGCTACCCGAAGTGAAATATTCAATATTATTCCAGGTAAATAAATCAAAAACAACGGTGTCTAATACAATTGATTCAATTGGGTGAATTGTTAGGTTAAGCGTGGTAATGGAGTCACAACCTGATACACTTTGTGATGAATCAATATAGACTCCTGATTGAAAATAATTTTGGTTATTCCAGGCATAGCTGCCACAAGCTGCTTCTGTTAAATTCACTTCAATTGTATTGGAAATAGTGAGCGTTAATACGACCGTAGAATCACAGCCATGGATGGTTTGCCCAGAGAAATTATAGGTACCACTTTGTGTATAGGTTTGCCCATTCCAAGTGTAAGCATTGCAAGTACTTATATTTATATTTTGCGCTACTGCCTGGTATTGTTGGAGTGTAATACTGACAGGACTACTTTGCCCACAATTGTTCTGTGCTAGAACACTTAGGTTGCCGGTTTGAAAACTTGGTCCAAATAATAAAAAGAGATTGGTCCCTGTACTACTTCCAGTACTTCCATTGGGCGTTGTCCAAACATAAGCGTTAGCTCCACTAACCGCATTAATAAAGAAGGTTTGCCCTGCCGCATTATAACAAAAACTGCTGCTACCATTGATGCCAGTTGGCGCTGCTGGCGCTGCATTAATCGTTACTGTTACTGCTAATCTTGAAGTAGATTCTAGCCCATTTACCGTCTGAGAAGCGTAATAGGTTGTGCCATTAACTAATGCTGTTGACGTAGGGAGTGGCGCGCCTCCGTTTGCAAAGGCATACCATTGAATGGCAGTGCCGCTCACTGAAAGTTGAGCTAATGTAGCGCCGCTACAAAATGTTTGGTTTGCCTGGCCAGTTGGTGCAACAGGAGGAGTTGGAGGTGGTATAAATGTAAAGGTTGCTAAAGCAATGCCTCTATTTGAACTTCCGTGGTAGCTATAATTGAATGAACTGCTGCTTGCACGTGCCCAAATTAAACTGATATTACTCGGGACACCGTTAAATGTGTAGTCATTAGGGTCATTGGTATTAAGTGCTCTGGTTGCAATGATTGTTCTGGTTGTTCCTACAACAGCATCTGAACTGATCGTCCAATCTTGTTGAGAATCAGTCACGGGAGCGGAATAACCAGCCAATTCGGCATCAAAAGAATTGAGCACACCAGCGCTATGAACACCAACAACATCGGTTCCGTTTGCCATACTTCCCGCATTAAAACCTAATGCAAACCAACGTCCTGCTGGCCCCGTGAGCGTTAAAGTAACCTGTGTACCAACATCGATTTTAGCTGTCATGGCTAAGCCAGCCGTTGTACTTAAATTGATAACCCCTGTGGTATATGTTTGGGCATTGATACCTACCCAAGTGAAAAAAGATAGGAGCGCAATTAGTAATTTATTTTTCATATTTCTGAACGATTTGATTCAATTTTGGATCGTTATAAAACAACAAGAGTTGTGAAATAGTTCTTCCTTGTGGATCCAAAATATCTAAACGTGCACCTGCTGCTAAGAGTTGCTCAATTTGCGTATAGCGTTTTAAATTTATTGCCAAGTGAAGCGGGTAGCCCAGTGCTTCAAACTGACACGTATCATTCACATCGACACCGCGATCAATGAGTAATTGCAACATTGGGGCATCGGCTTTAAAAATCACGCCGTAAATTGGTGAGCCTTCTTTGAAGCATCTTTTGGGATCTGCGCCTGCATCTAATAGCGTAACGGCCACCTCATATCTTCCTCGGTATGTGGCTAACAAAAGTGGAGTGACGCCATTTTCAGATTGAAGTTCGAGCTGTTCCGGGTGTTTTTTAAGATATTTTTGCATCTCTTTAGCGGTTCCTTGTCTTGCGATATCAAATACGTCTTGCGCATTTGCTGTGCAATGAAGGAGGCTAAAAATCAGTAAAAATCTGAGCATAAGATTGCAATTATTATTTTGAGTAAAAAAACTAAAAATGGTAACTCAATTTTAGGTGCCCACCTGCGGTTTGGTAATCGAGTTTTGGATTAAAAAGATCATTGGTAATCATGCGGTGGTTCACCAAAAGTCCTTTATAAACAATAACTTCTAGATTCCAATAATGCTTGTCTTTGCCAATAAATGACCAGCCATGACCAACACCCAATTGAAAACTTCGGATACTGGTCTCAAATGTTTTTTCTAAGTAGCTTGGAAAAGGAGGCATCGTCATATCAGGCACTTGAAAGGTCTCCTGTGTCACTGAATTTTGCACCCCAAGCTCGATTGGAATATAACGCGCCACGTCTGTTTTATAGGGGTCGTATTGAAAGCGATACTGTGCAGCAATTTGAGTGAATGCCATTGGGCCTCCAACTGCCTTGAGATCTAAATTGAGTCCAACAAAATGTTGCTGACGAAAGTATTTACCTGCACCAATACTCAGGCAGATAGGCGTTTCAAAATACATGCCATTGCTATTACTTGAAAGGTAATATTCATCAGGAGTAAAGCCCGCATCAAAACCCGCAAAAAAGGTATTGAGCCCTATATTGAAATCCCACTCATCAACTTTTCGGGTATTAACGAGTGTGTCAATATTTCTGACGCGTTTTTGAAAACTACGATCCTCCTCAATGTACTCGTACATTTCCTTTGATAAGTAATACATGCGTTGATATTCATCTTGAAAGGTCAGCACATAATTACCGTCTAGCGCTATTATTTTGCCGTAAAGCACTTTGCCAGACTTCAGATGAACAACATCGTAAGTGACAGTTTGCTTTTTGTTTTGTGCCAAAGTAAATAGGGGAAGAAAAAAGAGAAGTACAAAAAATGCTTTCATAATTAGTGACTTAATTCATCTTGAGAATTTTATAGCTGTATGCGCCAAGTGACATCGCAGTAGAAATATTTTCGGTCTGAAGGCTCAAGGCATTTTCAAAACTACCCGTTAAAATAGGCGGTAGGTTAAAATTAATGGAAGCATTGCGCACGTTTACTAAAATCAGTAAATCTTTAGCACCATAAGTTTTTTTCCAGCAGACGAGGTCGTTTGAAATTTGATATGCTGATAAACTCCCTTTTTTAGCGCAGTCATTTGCCAAATAAAAGGCATTTAATGCTTGATATACAGCTAACATGTCCGGATTTGCTGCCCAATTGATATTGCTGTTTGAAAAAAATGGGGTCGTACCGGTTTTTCCGACTTCTTGTCCGGTATAGAGTAGGGGAACTCCGCCAGAAAAAATACTAATAACACTGGCTGCGAGCGCACCATTTTTTCCATTGAAAAGACTCATTGGCGAGGCGTCCCATGCCGATTCATCGTGATTGGTTGTAAATCGGATTTTGCCTTTGCCACTTGGCATGTTGTTGTATTCAGTTTGATGACTTGTTGTCAAAGTACTGGTTGAGCTACCCGTCCAAACATTTTTAAGTACGCTATAGAAATTCCAACCATAGGTAAGGTCAAAACCAGCTTGGTAATGATCGGTGCGCACGCCTTCTGCAAGCATCAAAATGTCTCTGTTCGGAATGCCTCTTAAAGCACTAATGGCATCTTGCCAAAAATCAAACGGCACACCATCCGCATAATCACAACGAAAACCGTCAATATTGGCTTCGAGCGTCCAGTATTTCATGGCAGCAATTTGTGCATTGCGCATCGCTACCTGATCAAAATTGAGATCGGCGACATCGTTCCAGTTGGTTCCTGGCGGAATAATAATTTGACCTGCACTGTTTTGGCTATACCATTCAGGGTGCTCAGTAATCCAAGGATGATCCCAAGAAGTATGATTGGCTACCCAATCTAAAATGACGGCCATCCCGAGTGCATGCGCTTGATTCGTAAGCTCGCGCAAATCATCAAGTGTGCCATATTCCGGACTCACTTTCGTATAATCTTTGATACAGTAAGGAGAATTGACGCCGTTGGTTGTGCCTTGTTCATAGATGGGCATCAGCCAAATGACATTCGTACCAAGATCCTTGATGTGCTGAAGTTTTGAGATCACGCCTTGAAGCGATCCCGCTGCAGACTGCGCCCTTAAATTGACTTCGTATATGATTGCTTGGTCAACATTTGGAACAAACGCAAGCGGCACTCCGTATTGCTGTGGCCCACTTGGGGTAGGTGGTACAATAGGATCGTCATCACAAGCAAAAAGGCCAAATAGCAAAAATGCACTTAAAAAGTAAAGGAGCTTCATACTTCAAAAGTAACCATAAACCACTTAATTTTACAACGTGGCCGTATTCAATACAATTCAAGCACTATCCGAAGGTTTTTATAAAGAAAAAGGATCGAAATTCTTGGCCTTTGCCGTGCCTGTTTCATCTGAAGAGGAGGTGAAAGCTTTCATTGCACAAAAGCGAAAAGAACACCATTTGGCCGTACACGTTTGCTCGGCATTTAGACTAGGAGCTGACTTAAAATTATACCGCGCTTCAGATGATGGGGAACCTTCCAATTCTGCTGGCCCACCCATCTTAGGACAAATTCAAGCGTTTGAACTCACCAATATTTTGATAGCTGTTGTTCGGTATTATGGAGGCACGAACTTAGGTGTTGGAGGCCTTATTACAGCCTACAGAACTGCCGCAAAGGCCGCCTTGGAAAATGCACAAATCATTGAAAAGGAAGAAATGGAACTTTTCGAGCTCAGTTGCACTTACGAACAGATGCCTAAAGTCATGTCTTTTCTGAAAAAAGAAGCTGTTGAAATTCTTTCGAATCAAATGGACCTTCAGTGTGTTTTTCGCTTGAACCTTGTTTTGTCTAAAGCACCCTACCTCAAGGAGAAATTACAGGAGCTCGTTTCCTAAGCACAAATGATTTAGGCATAAAAAAAGCCCTCGTAAAAGGGCTTTTGAATATTGATCATGAAAAACTTACATCTTGATAATGATGAACTCTGTTCTTCTGTTGAGTTGGTGTTCAGCTTCTGTACATGTCGACTTCACTGTTCCCTCACAACCGCAATCATTTAAAAGTTTTGACTCACCGTATCCTTTGCCATAAATGCGCTCAGGATTGCTAATTCGTTGTTTGATATAGGCTGCAGAAGCCTTAGCGCGATTTGCAGAAAGTGTCTCGTTGAATTTAACACTGCTTCGGCAGTCCGTGTGTGAACCAAGTTCAATAACCATGGTCGGGTTCTCGTTCATTACCTTGACAATTTTGTCAAGTTCAATGGCTGCATCTTTGCGAATGTTGTATTTTCCAAGGTCAAAGTAGATAGGTTTGATGCCGAGTGTTTTTGCGAGGTCACCACCAATAGCGACTGGTGTAAGCGCAACATTTAACTTTTCGTGTAAGGCAATGATACCTTCTTTATTGATCTGCTCTTGATACGTCAAAGTCTTTGTAAGATATCCTGTGCAAGCTAAAGAAATCTCATATGCCAAAGTTGTTCCTAGTTTCATGTTTTCAAGTGCTTGTTGCCAGGTACCAGCTTGATCTGTAGTATTGCTAAATAACACTGCTTTTGTCTTCAAATCTTTGATAACAACCTGAGCACCCGCAATGACACCTTTTGTTTGTGCATTGGTGAGCAACAATTGAAGCATGAAAGCAGGTTGCTTCTCTAATTTGAATACTTCTTGGTAAGATTTGGCTTTTTCTGCGATAGCAATTGTCTTAGTGCTGCCTTTGAAGTTTTCTTTACTGACTTCAACGGTGTATGATTTTCCTGGATCAAGTGTTGTATTGAACTGTCCTTTTTCATCAGCAGTAAGCGTCGCGATAACAACACCTGCTTCATCTTTGATTAAAATTGTAGCACCCGCCATGATGGCACCACTTTGCGCATCTAATGCAGTTCCTTTAAATGAAATCGGGAAAACAAAGGGCTTAGTGAGTTCAATACCGTAGATATCATCACCACCTTGACCACCTGTGCGGTTAGAGGCAACAAAACCCAAGTTTGAATTGTCAAAGAAACTCACAGCAAAATCATCCGCTTGGGTATTGATTACTGTACCGGCATTGACAGCCGCCACTTCTAATTCAATTGGCGCCACAAAAATGTCGAGACCTCCAAAACCTGGACGCCCGTTGCTGGCAAAGAAAAAGAGGTCATTGACAACCCACGGGAACATTTCGTCACCTTCTGTATTCACGTTTGCGCCTAAATTCTTAACAGCACCAAATTTACCATTGGCATCTACTGCAACACTGTAAATATCAGAACCACCGAAACCACCCGGACGATCTGAAACAAAATAAAGCGTTTTGCCGTCAGGGCTAAGTACAGGGTGCCCATTTGAATAGGCGTCGCTGTTAATTGGTAACTCTTGACGGTCGGTCCAGATGCCGTTTTTCCAATAAGCACGGTAAATTTTAAGGTTTACAATTCCATTTTGATTTGCTGTGCGGTTATCGGCAGTAAAATACATCACTTGACCATCAGCGCTAAAACAAGCTGGCCCTTCATGCATGCCAGAATTCAAAGGCTTCTGGATGTACTTAGGTGCGTTATCTGTTTTATCTTTTACGAGTTGGATTGTGTAGAGGTCTAAAAATTGGTCGTTATTTCCGGCCCATCTTGGATTTCCCCAGTAAGAAAAACGTCTCGAACTCACGATCATTGCTTCATTACGACCAGGTATCGGGTATACTCCAAAGTCGGCATGATCTGTATTCAAAGCTGTATTTGCGATCTTAAAATGTGGTTCAGCGGCCATTAACTTGGTTAAATAGCCCGGGTCTTTTAGGAAAAGTTGCGCTCTTTTATCGGTAGGATTTGCCGTTGCAAATTGCTGAAAATAGGCGTTTGCTTCATCTTGTTTATTTTGACGAGCCAAACAGTAGCCTAATTCATAAAGCAATTGCGCTTCTGCTTTTTGACCGATCAGTTTTTTGTAGAGCTTTTCAGCCTTATCAAATTGACCACAGAAGTTGTAAGAGTAGGCCAGTTTTTTTTGCATTTCAGGACTGTCAAATTCAGAACCCAAGACGCGCTCAAAGCAGGTAATGGCTTCAAAATATCCCTCTTTGTCAAAATAGAAATTTCCTTTAGCGAGTTGACCACTTTGAGAAAAAGCCAAACCAGCGTTTAATAGAATAAAAAGTATGAATAAATTTTTCATGGTTTTGCTTAAAAGTATCTTGGTGATTTAATACCTGATTTGGTTTTTGCTAGGTCATAGCTCAGCATCAATTCAAAGGTGCCGTCGTTGTATTTGCGAATTTGAGTAAGACCAATTTCAGTTCCAACTCCGATTCTGAATGTTGGGGCAAGTTGATATTGTACAAAAATTCCTCCTGCCGAATTCAAACGATACATTGCACCTATGAACACTTTTTCTTGAACAATGGCAGTTACTGCAGCATCCAAACTTAATGGCGCACCTTCAGTGAATTTGGCTTGTACCATCGGACGCAATTTCAAAGTTGGGCTAGCAGTTAATACCGTTCCGGCATTTAAGAAAAAGTGACGTTTTTCAATGTTCAAGCTTGTCCCGTCATAGCTACTTTCGAAAATTTTCGGAGTACTTGCACCAAAGAACCAGTTTTTGGAATGATAATAAACACCAAAGCCGAGATTAGGATTGACTTGATTGCGAACATCCTTCATGAGGTTAGGGTCATTA
>JAURHO010000041.1 GCA_030833265.1 Crocinitomicaceae bacterium
TAAAAATTAATAAAAATATTCCTAACGAAACGAGAGTAAGATTTGTAAGAAGACCGGAAGTAATAATTGAAGAATTAAATGAAAGTTTTTATTCTAGAAATTTAGTAAATGCAACTCAAAATGATGGATGCCCTTGGCAATGTCATTTCTAAAGAAGTGCTCACCGGAAATCGCAAGTTGAATGTCAGTGATCTCAATAGTGGCGTTTATTTTTTGGTTTTTGAAGCCCCTGGTTCCAAAACCATCACACGCAAACTAGTTGTCAGACACTAATGTCCAAAAGAAAATCCAAACCCAAGCACAACCCCAACGACGCTCCCAGAAAAAAAGCCGGTATCACTAGTCTAGTGATGCGCGTTTTTGAGCAAAACCCCGGAGTTGAGCTGACCCACAAACAAATTGCCACCCTTCTCGATGCCCGTGATCCAAGAGCGCGTCAACAAGTGTTTGACTCTCTTGCCATTTTAGCTTCTAAAAAGGCCATCCAAAGAATCAATCACCACACTTTTAAATTAGGTGAAACTGAGAACCTTCTTGAAGGCACCATTTCCGTTACTCAAAAAGGCGCAGGTTTTGTTACAGTAGAAGGATACGAGAAGGATATTTATATTTCACCAAGTAATACAGGTCAGGCGTTGAACGGTGACCGCGTCAAGGTTCGAGTATTTAAAAAAGGGCCTTCCAGAGATGAGGGTGCAATTACTCAAGTTACTGAAAGAGAACGCGTTCAATTTGTTGGCACCATTCAGATTCGTCAGAACGACGCCTTAATGGTCCCAGACAACGCAAGAGCTGGTATAGAAATCAAGATTCCTACTGAAAAATTAAACGGCGCCCTGCAAGGTGAAAAAGCACTCGTAAAAATTACTGTTTGGCCTCAATCATCTAACAAACCTTATGGTGAAGTTTTGGTGAGACTCGGTAAGTCCGGCAACAACGAAACTGAAATGCTTTCGATACTTTACAATCAAGGTATCAATCCGGTTTTCCCAGATGCTGTGATGCATGAAGCTGAACAAGTTGGTCTTGAACTCGATGCGCAAGAAGTGGCTCAACGCCGTGATTTTCGCGATATCTTGACCTTTACTATTGACCCCTTTGATGCCAAAGATTTTGACGACGCGCTTTCTTTTCGCCCACTAGAAAATGGACACATTGAAGTGGGTGTCCATATTGCTGACGTCAGTCATTATGTTAGGCCAGGCTCTGCCATGGATCAAGAAGCGCTGTTGCGTTCTAACTCGGTGTATCTTGTTGATCGCGTTATCCCGATGTTGCCAGAACAGCTCAGTAATTTGGCTTGCTCCTTGCGCCCGCATGAAGATAAATTTGCTTTTTCAGCAGTCTTTGAAATCGATGAAAAGGGTAAAATTCACCAAGAATGGTTTGGTAAAACTGTCATCCATTCTGACCGTCGCTTTACCTATGAAGAGGCGCAAGAAATTCTTGAAGGCAAAGAAGGCGATCATGCTGAAGAGCTTAGAAAGTTAGATGCACTCGCCAAACATTACAGAAATCAGCGCCTCAAAAATGGCGCACTCAGCATTGAATCAGAAGAGCAGCGTTTCAAACTCGATGAAAATGGCAACCCAACGGGCGTTGTCATTAAAACGTCCAAAGACGCACACAAACTGATTGAAGAATTCATGCTTTTGGCCAACAGAAAGGTAGCCGAAAGACTCTCACCCGTGAAAAAAGGGCAAGAAAACTTCCCAATGGTCTACCGAGTGCACGACACCCCAGACCCATCTAAAATGGAACTTTTCGCAGTCTTCATCGAGAAATTTGGGCATAAAGTCAATATTCATGACCCACTCAATATTGCTAAAAACCTCAATGAATTATTTGAGGAAATTCGCGGTGAAAATGAATTTTCATTGGTGCAGGCTATGGCTATTCGCTCGATGGCTAAAGCAAGTTACGATACCGTAAATATTGGACACTACGGGCTTGCTTTTAAACATTATACCCATTTCACTTCCCCTATTCGCCGTTACGCTGATTTAGTGGTTCACCGAATTTTACAAGAAGATCTTACAACTAAAAAACACAAATACGGCTCAGAATTAGGCGCCATTTGTCAAAGAATTTCTAAAAATGAACGCAAAGCTGCCGAGGCTGAACGCGAGTCAACAAAATATTTCCAAGCCGTTTATGCCCATGATTTTGTTGGTGAAGCATTTGAAGGCACCATTTCAGGAATAGCAGAGCATGGCATGTTTGTTCGGATGGATGACATCTATTGTGAAGGCATGGTGCCCATGATGGCTATCCCTGGTGATCGTTTCTATTTTGACCAAGAGAAATTCCAGATTATCGGGGCAAAAACCAAACGCACCTATCAGTTTGGAGACCGTGTTAAAGTTAGAATTGATCAAGTGAGCACGCGCAAAAGACAAATTGACCTCGACCTTGTGGTGTAAGCCATTCAGAACAGTTAATATAAGAAGTTGTTGTAAGGATACCTGATTTTGAAAATCTCTTTCACTTCGTGATACAACACCTCTTTTAATTCTTCCACGTTATCCTTGTCCGTGGCCGAAATAAATACACATTTCGTTTTGCCCATTTTAGCCATCCAAGATTTTTTCAAAGAGTCTAAGGTCGTGATGTCCTCTTCTGGTTCGTTGAGTTCAGCTAAAGGTGGCTGGTACGCATCAATCTTATTAAATACAATGATGGTTGGCTTCTCAGACTTATCAATTTCATTCAGCGTTTCATTGACCACCTCATAATGCTCCTCAAAATTTGGGTGTGCAATATCTAAAACGTGCACCAATAAATCTGCTTCCCTAACCTCATCTAGAGTAGACTTAAAGGACTCCATCAATTGTTGCGGCAATTTTCTGATAAACCCAACTGTATCTGTAAGCAACAAAGGCATGTTGTCAATGACGACTTTTCGAACCGTTGTGTCTAGCGTAGCGAAAAGTTTGTTCTCGGCAAATACATCGGATTTCGACAACAAGTTCATGATGGTGCTTTTGCCCACATTGGTATAACCCACCAACGCAACTCGGACTAATTGCCCACGATTGCTGCGCTGAACCGTCATTTGCTTATCAATTTCGCGGAGGCGCTCCTTCATGAGGGCAATACGATGCTGAATAATCCGTCTGTCCGTTTCAATTTGAGATTCACCTGGGCCGCGTAAACCAATACCTCCTTTTTGTCGTTCAAGGTGCGTCCACATGCGGGTAAGACGTGGCAACATATATTGTAATTGCGCGAGTTCAACTTGAGTTTTGGCATGGAAAGTACGGGCTCTGCTCGCAAAGATGTCGAGAATCAAAATGGTGCGATCCAAGACCTTGCATTCGAGTTCTCTTTCAATATTTCTGAGTTGGGAAGGGCTCAGTTCGTCATCAAAAATGATGAGTTCGATATCGAGCGCCTTCATATACTGCTTGATTTCTTCTAGCTTACCGGTACCTACATAAGTACGAGGATTCGGGTAAGGTAATTTTTGAAAAAACTTCTCGACAGTGATAGCTCCGGCGGTTTCAGCCAGAAATTCAAGTTCGTCGAGGTGTTCTTGAGCAACTTCTTCAGTAACTTCAGAGGTGATTACCCCTACAAGCACACAGCGTTCTTCAACGGCATCTACAGTTACGTGTCCTTCCATTATTTGCGTAGGCCTTTGATATGTTGAACCACTAGTTCGATGTTTTCGGCGTTTTCTAATAAGGCTTCCATTGGAGGCATGGCGTTCTTGCCTTTTTTAATCATTTGAATAATGGCCGCATCCGAAAGACGAGATTGGCTGAGGTCTTTGGCGCCACTTGAACCAAGCTTACCATCTTCACCATGGCATTGCGCACAGTGCATCGAGTAAAGGCTAGCAGCTTTTTGAGCTGGGGTTTCTTGTGTTTGAAGGCCGTCTGTTTTTGGTGTGTCTTGACAAGAAACAAAGAGCAACAATAAGGTTGCTAATAGACTAAGTTTGCTTAAAACCATCCTGCGCCTAATACGGTTCTGAACGGCCAAGGAATGAAAGCTAAGATGAGAATGAGTGCAAGCACATACCAAAGCTTGATAGCTTTGAATTTGTCCGAACTTTCGCTGGCTTTTTTCGATTTGCTATGGCCAATTGTGACTAAAACAATAGCGATGAGCATACCTGCTAAATGTTCCATACCGTAAAAACGCAACAATGGGGATTTCATCCAGCCCTCAATAAATTGAACTTTGTCTGATGTAAAGTACAAGACCAAACCAATGAGCAATTGGGTGTGTAATGATATCATGGCAAACATGTTGACCAAGCGGTGCTTCTTTTCGTATGTTTTAGCTGTAAAAGCATTGGAAATAGCCAAAAGCAAAAGCACTAAGGCAATCCAACGAAGACCTGAATGTGCGCTAACTAAAATATTCATATGCTGGGTTTTAGGGTTTAATCATTGAGTTTAAGAACGGCCAAGAAGGCTTCTTGAGGCACCTCGACACGGCCTACCTGGCGCATGCGTTTTTTACCTGCCTTTTGTTTTTCAAGGAGCTTTCTTTTACGGGTGATGTCACCACCATAACATTTTGCAGTTACGTCTTTACGCAAGGCTTTGATGGTTTCACGGGCAATGACTTTTGCACCAATTGCGGCCTGAATTGGAATTTCAAATTGCTGACGCGGGATGAGTTCTCTGAGCTTCACACAGATTTTTTTACCGAGGTCAAAAGCATTGCTGCGGTGAACTAATGCAGATAAGGCATCGACTTGTTCGCCGTTGAGTAGTAAGTCCATTTTAACGAGGTCAGATTCTTGATAACCAATTGGGTGGTAGTCAAAAGAAGCGTAACCACGAGAAACAGATTTGAGACGGTCATAGAAATCAAATACGATTTCAGCGAGCGGCATTTCAAAAGTAATTTCAACGCGATCTTGCGTGAGGTAAACTTGGTTTTTGAGTTCGCCGCGTTTCTCAATGCAAAGTGTCATGACAGAACCTACGTATTCGGTTTTGGTGATTACTTGTGCTTTGATATATGGTTCTTCAATGCGGTCCATGCCAGATGGGTCCGGGAGCTCTGAAGGATTATTGACTACCAGCACTTCGTCTGGGTCTTTTTTCATGTAAGCTTTGTAAGATACGTTTGGTACGGTAGTAATTACCGTCATGTTGAACTCGCGTTCAAGGCGTTCTTGAATGATTTCCATGTGCAACATGCCCAAGAAACCACAGCGGAAACCAAAACCTAAAGCTGTCGAATTCTCTGGTTCAAAACCAAAGAGGAGTCATTGAGCTGGAGTTTCTCCATGGAGTAGCGCAGTTCTTCGTATTCGTCCGTTTCAACAGGATAAATTCCCGCAAAGACCATTGGCTTTACATCCTCGAATCCTTTGATGGCAGTCTCACACGGATTGTTCGCAAGGGTAATTGTGTCACCCACCTTTACTTCGTTCGCCTGCTTAATTCCAGAGATGATGTATCCAACATCCCCAGCGCGCACCTCCTTTTTAGGGCTAAGATCCATTTTCAAAATCCCAATTTCATCGGCGTTGTAGTCACGGCCAGTATTTAAAAAGCGGACTTTTTGCCCTTTCTTTAATACACCATTTTTAACGCGATAATAAGCAATGATGCCGCGGAATGGATTGAATACGGAGTCAAAAATCATGGCCTGTAGTGGCGCTGATTCTTCTCCTTTCGGAGCCGGAATGCGCTTCACTACCGCTTCTAAGATTTTATCTACACCTAAACCTGTTTTCCCTGATGCTGGAATGATGTCTTCAGGATCACAGCCAATTAAGTCTATAATTTGGTCTGACACCTCTTCGGGCATGGCGCCTGGAAGGTCCATTTTATTGAGAATCGGGATGATCTCGAGGTCGTGCTCAAGGGCAAGGTAAAGGTTGGATATCGTTTGGGCTTCGATTCCTTGCGAAGCGTCAACAATTAGGAGCGCTCCTTCACAAGCGGCAATTGATCGAGAAACTTCATAAGAAAAATCGACGTGCCCCGGAGTGTCGATGAGGTTCAAGACATATTCTTGACCTTCGAATTTGTAATTCATTTGAATCGCATGGGACTTGATGGTGATGCCGCGTTCGCGTTCAAGGTCCATGTCGTCAAGTGCTTGAGCTTGCATTTCTCGATCAGAAATGGTTCCGGTGGTCTGGAGAAGGCGGTCTGCAAGGGTGCTTTTACCGTGATCGATATGGGCAATAATGCAAAAATTGCGAATGTGATTCATAGGCAACAAAAGTAAGCAATCTATAGCATATAACAAGCTTAGATTGAGCCCTAAATCTGTTTAAATCTGCGAATGTCGGTCTCGGGGTTCAAAGGCTTTTGTTCGAGTATGAAATCGGCAAGTTCTGAAGCTAAAGTTGGGGCCATCATGTAGCCTTTTGTGCCCAGCCCATTAAAGACATAAACTCCTTGATATGCTGGGTGTTCGCCCATCAAAGGTCTACGGTCTAAAACAGTGGGTCTTACACCAGCTTTTTGCTCGAGAAATTGCGGGTCATAATTGCCAAGTGAAGCCAACATATTTAATAATTGTTCTTTGGCTTCTAGTGTTGTTTCAAGACTGGCATTGTTCCATTCATAAGTAGCGCCCACTTTGAATTGTTGCTCGCCCATAGGTAGTACGAAACATTTTCTATTCAAAGATTCATTTTCAGGCAAAACAGCACTTTGAATCAGCAGCGTTTGTCCTTTGGTTTGTTGCAGTGGTAAAAAGGAAAAGGTAGCCTCCGTTTTTTGTCTGTATCCTAAACAAAAAATGACTTGGTCGTAAGTAATATTACGGTAGCTTCGGGTGCCCGGCTCCCAAGATTCAGGTTCAAATTCTTCAGTTGAGAGCTGACCTTTTTCTCGAAAGTACTTGCTATTTTGTGCGACCCACTGTTGTGCGTCTATCCAAAAAGCTTGCTTTACTCGGCCACTTCCAAATAAATTAGTCGCCCCTTGATGTTGGATATCTTCTGAAGTTAACTTTTCTAAATAAGGTTGGTATTCGGTTAGCTCTTGGCGCTCTTCCCACAGCTGTTTCTCTTGCTCAGAAGAAAAAAATCGACGAATAACAATGGGGTGAAAGACCTCTTGGCCAATTTCACTGCCAATTTCTTGATAAAATGCAGGTGCATCTTGCATGAACTCATCCAGACGCCATGATTTATTCATGCGTCTGAAAACCATAGGGTTGACCATCCCGGCCGCAATGCTACTTGAATGATTTTCACCAGCGTCCATGATCAAAACCTCTTGGCCCCTGCGCAATAATTGATGCGCTAAACAAGTGCCGGCAAGGCCTGCCCCAAAAATTAAAATCCGTCCCACTGCGCCTAACTATTTTGTAAATGCGAAGCTAAGCAAACTAATCTGAATTTCAGGATTCACTGCTCTGATTGCCTTGGCCAATGCTTCTAAAGTTGCACCGGTGGTAATGACGTCGTCCACAATCAAAACATGAACTCCGTTGGTCAAAATCTCACTGCTTCTGAAAATATCCTGCACATTATCCCAACGACCAAGGCGATCCAATTTTGTTTGACTATTGGTGTATCTTTTTTTCTTGGCTAATTGATTCAAAATAGGCGTGCCCCAACTTTTAGAAAGCCCTCGAGCCAACAACTCACTCTGGTTGTAGCCCCTTGCAAATTTCTTCCTTGGATGAATCGGCACCGGCAATAAATAATCACAATGACGCAGTGGATGCTCGGCCAGTTTTTGAGCCATAAGTTCTCCTAGAAAAATGCCCAAAGGCGCCTTAAAGTCATATTTCAAAGCTCTGATAAGTGACTGACTCACTGATCCTTTTGCATAAAAATAAACCGAACTAGCATGATGCAGAGGAACCCGTCCCCAGAACATGCGCTCTATCCGATTGGCTTGTTTTTCTTTTTCATAATACGTGGCTTCTAGTTGTTCCCAACATCCGAAACACAGGTATTTTTCAGTCTGAACCAATTCATTGTTGCAGTGCAAACACACGTTGGTAAATAAAAGATGTCCAAAGCCGTCTGAATAATTTTTCAGCACCAAACTTAAGCCACGAAAGTATTTGATCATTGATGGTGGTGTTATTCAACATTAACGTGTTCAAAACTGCTTGAATTGTGTCTTGAAAAATGCCTGACCCTTCGCTAATTTTATAGTGGTTTCTTTTCATACAAAAATTATCGTTTCAAACAGCCAATTTTTTTACTAAAAATTATCAATACCCGCTTTCAAAACGTGTGAATATCTTTATTTCGCCTGTTGAAATCCACGGAAGCGTTGATGTAGAAAGGATTGCGGAAATTGGTGTTGAAAACCTCAAATAAATGTTAATTTCTTTAATTGATTCGAGACCGAATTTTAACAAATTTTGTATCCCTGTTTTAGTCTGAAAAACAATTTAAAAAACCTCTATGGAAAAAGCACTACACGAACCAATACTTGAAGAAAATAAAAGTCGTTTTGTGCTGTTCCCAATTCAGCATGACGACATCTGGAGCTTTTACAAAAAAGCTGAGGCTAGCTTCTGGACAGCAGAAGAAATCGACCTTTCCCCAGATTTGATTGATTGGGAAAACAAACTCAACGACGACGAACGCCACTTCATCAAGCACGTTTTGGCCTTCTTTGCCGCTTCAGACGGTATTGTCAATGAAAACCTCGCTGAGCACTTCCTCAATGAAGTTCAGTACACAGAAGCTAAATTCTTCTACGGCTTTCAAGTGACCATGGAAAACATTCACTCTGAAACTTATTCATTGTTGATTGATACCTACATCAAAGACACCCAAGAGAAAAACTATTTGTTCAATGCCATTGACACTGTTGACTGCGTTCGCAAAAAAGCAGATTGGGCTTTGCGTTGGATTGATCAAGGTTCTTATGCTGAGCGTCTAGTGGCTTTTGCCGCTGTCGAAGGTATTTTCTTTTCGGGTTCTTTCTGTTCAATTTTCTGGCTGAAAAAACGCGGTTTAATGCCAGGTCTTTCTTTCTCCAATGAGCTCATCTCTCGTGACGAAGGACTACACTGCGATTTCGCTTGTTTGCTTTACACCAAGCATTTGGTCAATAAACTTCCAAAGGAGAAAGTAAGAGACATCATTACGCATGCCGTAGAAATCGAAAAAGAATTCGTTACTGATGCGCTTCCTGTGAAACTCATCGGTATGAACAGTGACCTCATGGGTCAATACATCGAATTCGTTGTTGACCGCCTATTGGTTGAGCTCGGCAATGAACGTGTTTATAATGCTACAAATCCTTTTGATTTCATGGACATGATTTCAATTCAAGGAAAAACAAATTTCTTCGAGAAACGCGTTGGAGAATATCAAAAAGCTGGGGTGTTGGCCGGCAAAGAAAACCAAACGTTTAGTCTCGACGAAGACTTTTAAAAACCTAACCTAACTATAAATATAAGGAGCACATGTACGTAGTAAAAAGAGACGGCCGTAAAGAAGCCGTAAAATTTGATAAAATCACGGCCCGCATCATCAAGATGTGCTATGGCCTTGATCCGCTTGTTTCGCCAGAAGCCGTGGCCATGAAGGTCATTGAAGGGATTTTTGATGGTGTCACCACAACAGAGCTAGATAACCTTGCTGCTGAAGTGGCTGCTGCTAAAACCATTGATCACCCAGATTACGCGCTTCTCGCTTCTAGAATTGCAGTTTCTAACCTCCACAAAGAAACCAAAAAGACTTTCTCAGAAGTGATGCAAGACATGTATCAGTACATCGATCCAAAGACAAACGAAGCTGCTTCGCTCCTTGCAGACGACGTCTATGAGATCATCATGAACAACAAAGAATTACTCGATTCAAGCATCATCTATGACCGCGATTTCCGCTACGACTATTTCGGTTTCAAGACCTTGACACGCTCCTACCTCATGCGCTTGAACGGTAAAATCGCTGAAAGACCACAACAAATGCTCATGCGTGTTGCTGTGGGTATTCATAAAGAAGACGTGCAGTCTGCGATCAAAACCTATAACCTCATGTCTGAAGGATGGTTTACGCACGCTACACCAACCCTTTTCAATGCCGGAACACCAAAGCCGCAAATGTCATCTTGTTTCTTGCTCACCATGAAAGAAGACAGCATCGAAGGCATTTACGATACTTTAAAATCTTGTGCGCAAATTTCACAATCTGCTGGCGGTATTGGTTTGTCTATTCACGACATCCGCGCTACTGGTTCTTATATTAAAGGAACGAACGGAACCTCTAACGGTATCGTTCCAATGCTCCGCGTATTCAACGACACTGCACGTTACGTTGACCAAGGTGGTGGCAAGCGCAAAGGATCTTTCGCAATTTATATTGAACCTTGGCATGCCGATGTTTTCGATTTTCTTGACCTCAAGAAAAACCACGGTAAAGAAGAGCAACGCGCTCGCGACCTTTTCTACGCGCTCTGGATTCCAGACTTATTCATGAAGCGCGTTAAAGAAAATGGAGACTGGACCCTTATGTGTCCGCACGAATGTCCAGGATTGTCTGACACGCACAGCGCAGAGTTCGAGAAATTGTACTTGAGCTATGAAGCGGCTGGTAAAGGTCGCAAGACAATTAAAGCTCAAGACTTGTGGTTTAAAATCCTAGAATCTCAAATTGAGACTGGTACGCCATACATGTTGTATAAAGATGCCGCAAACGCCAAATCAAATCAACAGAATCTTGGTACCATCAAGTCTTCAAACCTTTGTACCGAAATCATTGAGTACACTGCACCTGATGAGGTGGCTGTTTGTAACTTGGCATCATTGGCGCTTCCAAAGTTTGTTACCGAAGAAGGAACCTTTGACCACGATAAACTTTTCGAAGTAACTTACCAAGCTACGCTTAACCTGAACCGCATCATCGACAACAATTTCTACCCTGTTGCTGAAGCGCGCAATTCTAACATGCGTCACCGTCCAATTGGTCTAGGTGTACAAGGTTTAGCTGATGCTTTCATCATGATGGGCTTCCCATTTGAATCTGAAGAAGCACGTGCTTTGAACCGCGAAGTTTTTGAAACCATCTACTTTGCTTCAATGACTGCCTCTAAAGACTTAGCTAAAGTTGATGGTCCTTACGAAACAATCAAAGGATCTCCAGTATCTAAAGGTGTATTCCAATTTGATATGTGGGGTGTTACGCCAACGAACCGTTGGGAATGGGATGTGCTCAAAGCAGAAGTGAAAAAACACGGTGTGCGCAACAGCTTACTCCTTGCGCCAATGCCTACAGCATCTACTGCACAAATCTTGGGTAACAACGAATGTTTTGAACCATATACGTCTAACATTTATACACGTCGTGTACTTTCAGGTGAATTCATTATCGTGAACAAGCACCTCCTCAAAGACCTCGTTAAAGAAGGTCTATGGAGCAAAGACATGCGTCAAAAAATCATGGCAGCAAACGGATCTATTCAAAACATCCAAGAAATTCCACAACGCCTCAAAGATCTTTACAAAACGGCTTGGGAAATTTCTCAAAAAGCCATCATCGAACAAGCTGCTGACCGCGGTGCTTACATTTGTCAAAGTCAAAGTTTGAACCTTTGGATGGAAGACCCGAATTATAACGCTTTAACATCGATGCACTTTTATGCTTGGAAAAAAGGGCTCAAAACGGGCATTTATTATTTGCGCCGAAAAGCAAAACATCAAGCACA
>JAURHO010000042.1 GCA_030833265.1 Crocinitomicaceae bacterium
AAATGATCCTTTTTCTTTAAACTTTTCATTGATGGTTTTGCTACCTTGACCCAAAACAAGTTCGAGGTCTTTGTAGTAGCGTTCCACTTCTGTTTCTTTTACAGGGTTTTCAAAGCCAGCAATCATTTGCTCTTTATCGAGCTGATTGAATGGTGCTTGAGCCACAAATGGTTTGGCAATTTCAACACCGAGAAGGTATGAATAGCGTTCTTTGTCTGATTTGAAAGTGACAACATCGTTGCCACAAGAAGCAAGAATTAATACGAGGGCAAATAGGGATAAAAATTTCATTAGGCAATGGAGATTAATTCTACGTCAAAAATAAGGGCGCTGTAGGGTTGGATGGCTCCTCCTGGATGAGGATTGGCACCATAAGCGAGGTCTTCAGGAATGCTTAAACGGTATTTGGCGCCCACTTTCATGAGTTGTAGTGCTTCTGTCCAACCTCTGATCACTTGGTTGACACCAAAGGTTGCAGGAGCTCCGCGTTGTACAGAACTATCGAAGACAGTGCCGTCGATGAGGGTGCCGTGGTAGTGTACTGTTACTTGACTTGTAGGCCCAGGCTGCGCGCCTTCGCCTTCGTGTAATACTTCGTATTGCAGACCACTTGCTGTGGTTTTAACTTCTGGTCGCTGGCCATTTTCACTTAAAAAAGCAGCGCCAGCTTGTTTGTTGGCTTCGTATTTAAGTGCTTTTTGAGCATTGAGGAATTGTTGAATTTCAATATTTGCTTCTTCAGGGCTCATGAGTGGTTCGATGCCGTTAAAAATGGCGTGCATGCCGGCCATTACTTGATCGAGGTCAAGGGCGGTGAGATCCTGCTGTGAAAGGCTTTCGGCAATACTCATGCCGACACCATAAGAAGCTTTCGCTTTATTTGTATCCATAATTATGTAAAACGCGAATTTACCGAAAAAAGAAAGGTATTTGACGCTTTCATTCAAATAAATTAAACGAAACAAAAGTCGCTTGCTTGCGTACAAATGCCCCTATGAATCAAGAGTTTACCCTTTCATATCAATTGATTTCTTCCGAGGAAAAGCTTCATGCTGCTGATCAACAATTAGTTACTGCTGCCAAATCGGCAAGAAATAGGGCATATGCGCCTTATTCTAATTACCAAGTGGGGGCTGCTTTGCGTTTGCAGAACGGGCAACTCATTGAGGGTAACAATCAAGAAAACATTGCGTATCCGTCTGGGCTTTGCGCTGAAAGAGTGGCGCTTTTTTACGCCGGTGCAAATTTCCCGAACGAACCAATAGCGGCCATTTGTATTGTCGTTAAGGGCTCACTAATTGCTGCTCAAAATTTTGTTTCGCCTTGTGGTTCTTGCAGGCAGGTCATGCTTGAAAGTGAAAGCCGTCAAGAACAGCCAATTCGGGTATTGCTGGTTCAAAACGACGGGAGTATTCTTATTTTAAAAGCTTGTCGCGACTTATTGCCTTTTGGCTTCATGAAGTAGTGCTTTATTGCCTGAAGCGTGTTATCTTTGTACTCTTAATTTTACACGCATGAACAGTTGGTTTACCGTCAAGGTCAAGTACACAAAACAGTTAGAAAACGGCACATTTAAAAGGGTTTCTGAACCTTATTTACTCGCTGCCATGACATTCACAGATGCTGAAGCACGTATCTATGAAGAACTCGGATCAAGCATCAGAGGTGAATTTCAAGTAACCGGAATAGCGCGCACCGATCTTCACGATATTTTTCAATACGACGACGCTGAACAATGGTTCAAGTGTAAGGTCACCTATGATCGCATTGACGAAGACGGTGAAAAAGCCAAAACCATTTCTCAAAACTTTTTAGTGAGCGCAGCTCATGTCAAAGAAGCCTATGAGCGCATCGAAGAAAGCTTAGCTACCCTCATGATTGATTTCAATGTGGTATCTATCACCGCTTCACCAATCGTTGAAATTTTCCCGTACCGCGAAGAAGACGTGCAATCACCGGTTGCCAAAAAGTCGCCTGCTTTTGAAGAAGAAGTACAACACACCCCAATCAGACAGGTGTTTTCTGCCGCAGGCTCTGACCTCGACGAAGACGTTTTCGACGAAGACTCAGACTCAACTTTAACTGATGCATACTCTTCGGAAGAGGAGGAGGAACTTACTTCAGACGAAGAAGAAACGGATCTAGAGGACTAACAATTGTAAAAGAATTCCATGAGTGAATGGTTAAAGGCATACCGAGAAAACCACGCTGATTTCGATCATCCTTCAGGCATTGAAACCTTAGGGTCAGATCCATTTATTGCGTTCTCTAATTGGTTTGATCAAGCCGCTGCCGCTCAGGAAAAAGAAGCCAACGCGTTTGTACTCAGTACGGCTAGTCCTGACTTACGCATCAGTTCTCGGATTTTATACCTCAAAGAATTACACGGGAAGTCTTTTATTTTTTATACCAATTACCTGAGCCATAAAGGGCAAGACATCAGCCGTCAAGAGAAAGTTTCTATGCTTTTTTTCTGGCCAGGGCTTATGCGACAAATTCGCATTGAAGGTCGTGTACAACCCATCGATGCAGCTATCAGCGACGCTTATTTTGCCAGCCGCCCCAGAGAAAGTCAAATCGGAGCATGGGCTTCAGCGCAATCTGCTGTTTTACCCTCTCGCCAAGAGCTGATTGCTCAGTTTGAATACTACGACCAACAATTCCCAGAGCTGGTCCCAAGACCACCACATTGGGGAGGTTATGCATTACAGCCCGACTACTTTGAATTTTGGCAAGGGCAGCCCTCGCGTCTACACGATCGCAAGTCTTTTTTACTCCAAGATGACGTTTGGCAAATCAATTTACTCAATCCATAAATGAGAAGCTACCAACCCATCTGTGAAGTGCTTTCAAACGGCACACGCTTGGTTTATTTGCGTGTCCCGAGCCAGGTAGCGCACCTCGGCTTTTTCTTTGCTGCGGGCTCTCGACACGAAGCTGAACATCAGACGGGTTTGGCACACTTCCTAGAGCACTGTTTGTTCAAAGGAACCAGCAAACTAAAAGCGCTTCAAATTCTTTCTCGCATCGATGCCGTTGGTGGAGAACTCAATGCCTACACTGCCAAAGAAGAAATGTGTTTGTATGCTTCTTTCTCAAAAGAGCACACTAAAAGAGCTATTCATTTACTCGCAGACCTCTCGATCAATTCGGTTTTTCCGGAAAAAGAACTCGAAAGAGAGAAGGAAGTTATTCTCGATGAAATCAACTCTTATCTAGATTCTCCTAGCGATAAAATTTTCGATGATTTCGACGACGCCCTTTTTAAGAATCACCCTTTGGGTTTCAATATTCTCGGTACCAAAGAAAGTGTCAGCGGCTTTACGCGCAAAGATCTTATTGAATACGTCGAACAATATTTTACTGCCGATAACCTAGTTGTGTCTTTTGTCGGAAACATGCCTTTGCCTAAACTCAAAGGATTGTTAGAAAGCGCGCTTGCGAATTTACGTGCGACAGCCGCAAGGCCAAAACCCGTTGCCTTCACCAACTATGCGTCTTTCGACCTCAGAAAAAAAGAAGCCAATTACCAAGCACATGCAGTTATTGGAGGTTTGGCCCCTAGTTATCATAACGAGGAGCGCATCGCGATGTCTTTGCTCATTAATATTTTGGGCGGCCCTGCACTCAACTCGAGGCTCAATTTATCTGTGCGCGAGCGCTACGGTTATGCGTATGCCATAGAGGCCAATTACCACACTTTTGCCGACACCGGATACTGGCAAATTTATTTTGGTTCAGAAGCCAAGAATATTGATAAAACGCTCACCCTCATCTATAAAGAGTTGGCACTCTTGCGTGAAAAAGCGCTCTCTGCCAAGCAATTATTACAGGCTAAAAGACAGTTCAAAGGCCAATTGGCCTTAGGTATGGATGTCAATGCAGGCCTCATGCAAGGTCTCGGTAAAAGCATGTTGGCTTTTGGGCAAATTGATACCATTGCTGAAATGCACCAGAGCATCGATAAAATCACAAGTGAAGAGATGCAAGCTTTGGCAAATAAATATTTTGACCCTAGCCAAATTTCCAAATTGATTTTTGATACCCAAGAAGATTAACTTCTTTTTGAAATGATTTTTTAGATCGGTTTATCTACCGCCAAAGATCGAACTCCCAACTCTAATCATGGTGCTCCCGGCTTCAATGGCCAATTGGTAATCACCGCTCATCCCCATAGATATTTCACTAAAGGTTGCTTGCTCGGCAAAATAGCTTGCTTTGAGTTCATTAAAGATGGCATGCAGCTTCTCAAATTCTTTGCGTACTTGTGCGTCATCATCTGTAAAGCTGGCCATACCCATGACACCGCAAATTTCTATGTTTTGAAGTGCTCGATATTCGCTTGAGTCGAGTAGGGCTTTAGCTTCATGGAGTTCTAGGCCGAATTTGGTTTCTTCTTGTGCGATATAAAACTGCAAAAGCACTTTTTGAATGCGGGAGTTTTTCTTGGCTTGCTTGTCTATTTCTTGAAGTAACTTCAAGCTGTCCACTGCATGTATGAGGTGCACGAAAGCGGCTGCGTACTTCACTTTATTGGTTTGTAAATGACCAATTAAGTGCCAACGGATATCTTTTGGTAATTGGGATTCTTTCTCGACCAATTCTTGCACTTTGTTTTCTCCGAAATCACGCTGCCCGGCTTCGTAGGCCTCTAGAATAGCAGCAACAGGTTTTGTTTTTGATACCGCAATCAGGCGAACCCGCGTAGGTAATTGTGTCAATAGTTCATTTATTTTCTCCTTGATCATATCTATAGCGCTTAGGCTTGGATTAATGTTCTAAAGAATAAATAGTGAGTCCACTTCTGAGTTTGGGTTCTACCCAAGTTGATTTCGGTGGCATATTTAGCCCTGCATCAGCTACCTTTTTGACATCGGACATCGTTGCAGGGTGCAATAAGAAAGCAACCTGAAATTTCTTGTTATCCACAGCTTCAATCATTTTTTCGATCGGTTCGTTGCCTGGAATAAAGGCTACCTGATCAGTAGTTTTCAAATCGGTGATACCAAAAATGGGTTTTAAGATGAGGTCAGAAAGGATAAATGAATCTAAGGTTTCAACGGGATCTTGGTCATTGATAAAATGGAGGTTGGGCTTAAATTTGAACCAGGTTTGCTCCATGTAAATATGGATGTCGTGCTTCTTTTCTGGTAAACAAGCGCCCTTGAGTTGTTCAATTTCACCTTCATTGGCTAATATGGTTTGAAATCCCTTGAGGTCTAAACCATTCGTTGATTTTAATAAGCGGTGAAAGGGTGCAATTTGAACGGTTTTTTCATCGACTAAGTAACTCAAGAAAAATTGTGCAGCAGCATGGCTTTGTTGCTTGCTTTCCGAGAGTTTTTGTGCATAGCGAACAGACGATGCCGAGCGGTGGTGACCGTCGGCAATGTAAAGCGCAGCAACATTTTCAAAAGAAGCGCAAATAGCTTGAGAATCGGAAGGGCTCACGAGCCAGATTTCATGTTTGATACAATCTGTGGTTGTGAATTCGTACTCTGCTCTAGTTTGGGTGTATTGATCTAGGAAAGCTTGTAGGTCTGGTTGGCTCTCGTAGGTCATGAGAACGGGTTCGGCATTGAAGCCAACCACCTCTAGATATTTCGTAAAAACATCCTCACGCGCGGTGAGGGTTTCTTCATGAATTTTAATTTTACCATCGAGGTAATCCGCCACACTAACGCCTGCAAAAAATCCAGTAAAGCTTTGGTTTTCGTTGCTTTGGCGATAGATGTAAATATGTGCTGCTTGGTCTTCTATGAGAATACCTCGTTGCTTAAACAATTCGAATTTATGACGTACTTGCGCAAAGCGCTCCACCGAATTGGGCTTGGTTTTGATGGTAGCGCCAAATTCAGGGTTAATGATGTGTAAAAAGGTAAATGGGTTGTCTTCGAGTTTGGCTTTGAGGACATTCTTTTTATAGGAATAATAAGGACGGGTGGCAACCAAGTGCACCTTATCTCTGACAGGTCGAATGGCTTTGAAGGCCCTTATTTTTGCCATAATTTTAGAATTTATAACTCATCCCGATACTAGGTAGGATAGGGAACTGATAAATCTTTTGGTTGGTTACACGATTCACGTAAAAGATATTGTTGCGGTTGTAGGCGTTTGTGACACCAGCAACTAACTCAATATTATTTTTTGCTTTCGTAGTGATGGTGTGCTTCAAAGTAATATCTAAACGGTGGTAGTACGGAAGTCTTTGGGAATTGAAGGTACCCAACATCGTTGCAACTGTATTTGGATTGTTGGTCACGTAGTCAGTGGTAAGGCCTTCACTGAAATTTTCGGCTTGATAGTAACCAGCAGTCGGGGTGAAAGGCAAGCCAGAACCAAGGTTCCAGCGCACATTAAGCTCGGTATTTTTTTTCTCACCAAAAGCGTATGAGGCTACAATATTGATGTTGTGTCGGCGGTCAAAAACTGGGAAGTAATTTGTAAAGCCATCCCAACGGGTGTTGTGCCCATAAGAATAAACAGCCCAAATAAAGACACGATTTTTACTGTACTTCAAAAGCGCATCTACTCCATATGATTGCCCAGATTCAATGATGAAATCTTTTTTAAAGACGTCATCGATGAGTTCAAATTGAGCAATGTCTGCATAGAGTTTGTTAGGGTTAATATTGCTAAGTTGATCGAAGTATTTGTAGTAGCCTTCGATGTTGACATTCCAAAACTTGTTGAGGTCGTATTCAAATCCAGCAATGGCATGCCAAGCATATTGCAAGCCATTTTTAATAGGACTGACTTGCTGATATTCATTGATGAATTGATCTTGAACGTTGGTAGGGGCAGAAAGTAAACCATTGAATAAATTGACGATGTCTTTGTCTGAAGATGCCGAGGTAAAGTTTTGAGAAAAACGCCCACCAGAGAATTTGAAACGCAATTTGTCAGTGGCATTGAATTTGGCACCAAGACGCGGCTCGATAGAAACAGTATTTAACGACGCATAAACCTGCATGCGCAAACCTGTTTGATATACCCATCTTGGGGTTACGAGGCGGTAATTAACGTAAGTACCGATTTCGGTTGTAAAGTTGCTTGCCTCGATCTTTCTTGCGAGTTCGTTGTAGGTTACAAATTGCGTATTGAAGCCGCTAAGGTTGAATCCGTAGTTGAGTTCGCTTTCATTTTTTTGGAAAAAAGTGAAGTCAAAGCCTAGGTCAAAACCACCAATTTTTGAGTAGCGTGGCTCTTGTGCTGTTTCTTGAAAAGTAGTTTCATAGTTGCTGCCATTGACATGCCCCCTGATAAAAATCGGTGAACTACTTGGAACCAGTGTAAAGTTGATACCCCCACCGGAAGCATTCCAGTTGAGGTCGGCTACAGAATAATTCACGGAATCGCGGTTATTGAAACCAAAAGCACTGAATTTTGAGCCGCCTTCGCCATTGAAAGTTACTTTACCGTAGAGGTCAGTGAAATTAAACGGCAACCCATTACCGTCATTGATGTTTGGATAAAGCGATTTGCTTGTGTAGTCCAGCAAGGAATGTTTGGCCGTAAACATATAAGAACCGGCAGCTAATCCATCTTTATTTCGCTTACCTAACGGACCTTCTAAAACCGCTTTTGCCATAAATGGTGAGGCAGAAATTTTGCCGCCAAATTTGCTGCGATTCCCATCGCGATAAGTGATGTCCATAACTGATGAAATACGGCCACCATATTTAGATTCAAACCCACCGGTATAAATATCGACCGACTTCACTAGTTCTGTTTCAAAAATGGAATAGAAACCAATGGAGTGGAACGGATTGTAAATGGTCATGCCATCGAGTAGGGTTTTGTTCTGAATTGGGGTCCCGCCTCGAACATAGAGTTGACCCCCTTGATCACCGGTGGTAACGACACCAGGCGTAACACTTAGCGCACCAACTACATCAGATTCAGCACCGTACATCGGGATTTTCTCAACGGTTTGCTTGTCCATTTTTACCTCAGACATGCCTATTTGTTGGCGTTTCTCTTTTGCTTCGTTTGTAACTCGAATATCTCTTACCTGCAAGGTGTTTAGGTTAAGATTCCAAGATCCGATGTCATAGATTTTTTTAGCAGGCGTGATCTCCACATTCATAAATGAACGCTCGTATTTCCCTTTTTCAACCTTCAAAATATACGAACCAATCGCTAATTTCGGAATCGAGAAAAAACCGGCAATGTTCGTATAACCTACTGCTAAAGGGGTGCTATCTTGCTTGAGTAATTTCACGCGTTCATCGCTGATTGGCTCACCGTTAGAGGCATCGTGTAGAAATCCTCGGATGGTGTAATCTTGGGCAAACGACGACAGGCTAATGAAAAATAAAAAGAGCAGGGTAAAGTTGCGCATGTGTTCAATTGATAAGAGACCTCGAATTTAATGAAATGTTTTGACTTCTATTGCGCTATTTCATCGAATGCGCACAATATTTTGATGGCTCAAAAATGTGATTTTTAGTTACTCCTGTCCAAATTCCGATATTGAATGGCTTCACTGAGGTGCTTGACCATGATGTGTTTTTCGTGGTCGAGGTCGGCGATGGTGCGGGCAACTTTTAAGATGCGGTCATAGGCTCGGGCAGATAAACCGAGTTTTTTCATGGCTAATTGTAGCAATGCGTTGCCGGCTTCGTCGAGTTGGCAAAATTTAGCGACATCTTTTCTTGACATTTGGGCATTGGCATGAATCTGGGAACTTTGGGCGTAACGCTCAATTTGTAAATTTCGGGCCTCAATAACGCGTTGCCGAATGGCGCCACTTTGCTCGCTTTCTTGCACCAGTTTGAGTTCTTGGTGCTTGACTGGGCTTACCTCGATGTGCATGTCAATGCGGTCAAGAAGTGGGCCTGAAATGCGTTGCAGATAGCGTTGAATGGCGTTCGGATGACAACTGCACGATTTTTCTGGATGGTTGTGGTAGCCACACGGGCAAGGGTTCATGGCCGCAACAAGCATAAAGTTGGCCGGAAAATCAATAGAGAAGCGGGCTCTTGAAATATTGACAGAACGATCTTCTAGGGGTTGGCGCAGAACTTCTAGGACATGTCTTTTATATTCGGGCAATTCATCAAGAAAGAGCACCCCGTTGTGCGCTAAAGAAATTTCTCCGGGTTGAGGGTAGGCCCCACCACCGATCAGACCAACATCTGAAATGGTATGATGCGGCTTTCTGAATGGCCTTTCAACCACAAGGCCAGATTGGCGATTTTTGCCTGCGACACTATGAATTTTGGTGGTTTGCAGGGCTTCTTCAAGCGTCATTGGTGGCAAAATACCGGCCAGCCGTTTGGCCATCATGGATTTTCCGGCACCCGGTGGCCCAATTAAGATCAGGTTGTGTCCACCAGCAGCAGCAATTTCAAAAGCGCGCTTGACATGTAGTTGCCCACGCACATCCGAGAAGTCAGGGCTTTGGAGCAATTGATGTTGCTGTATATTTTCCATTTGAATGGTTTCAACCCTTAGTTCATTTTTTTTGCCATTCAATATTTGAATCACTTCTCGGATATTACTGACCCCATAAATTTCGAGCTCGCTGACAATTGCTGCCTCTGGTGCATTTTCTAGCGGAACAATTAGACCTTTGAAACCTTCAGCTTTGGCTTGCAGCGCAATGGCAAGAACCCCTTTTGTTTTTTGAATAGTACCGTCCAAAGACAATTCCCCGAGTAAAAGAAAATCTTTGAGCTTGGTGCTTTTCACTTGGTCGGTAACGGCTAAAATACCGATGGCAATGGGTAAATCATAGACCGAACCTTCTTTGCGAATGTCGGCCGGAGACATATTGATGGTCACTTCCTTACCAGGGAAGTGCAGTTTGTTGTTTTTAAAAGCAGCCTTGATGCGTTGGTGGCTTTCCCGAACAGCAACATCGGGGAGGCCTACTAAATGAAAGTTAATACCGACGTCAATATTGACTTCGACTTGAATGGTGGTGGCACTAATGCCAAAGACAGCGCTTGAGTAAGTTTTGATGAACATGAGCAAAAAATTTGACTCAAAGTTCAATACTAAAAAGCAGGGGCTATTCAGTAGAATTTCGGAATATGCTTGAGGATAAGATGCTTTTGCCTACTCAATCAGTAATTTTACGCAGTGCGTGTTGTTGAGCTTTAATAAGTAAGTTCCGCTTGCTAAATGCGATAAATCAAGGTCGATCGATGATACGCTGCAATGATGCGTTTCGAGTTTTTGCCCCATTAAATTCAATACTTCAATTGTTGCATTGGCTGGTAATTTTTCAATGGTAATTTGACCCTTACTCGGATTTGGGTACAGTAAAAAAGGAAGGTTTAACTGTTCTGAAACCTTACTCGTTACACACGCTCCGGGGTAAAAAGAACTCACTCCAGCATGATTCGTTGCCACACAAGCATTTTCATAAGTAACAGAATCGCAGCCACAAACAGGCTCATAAATACCGGGGCAAAGTACTTGTAAATCAATTAGCGCTGAATCGATACAAGCAAGCATGACCACCGTATCTTGTAAACAAGCGCCATTGCATTGATAAGAAGAAGCAAAAAATGAACTGGTGTAGTCGATGCCGTCACTGCCGATCCAGCCGCAGCCTGAAAGGACCACACATCCTGAATCTGTAAGCCCCCAACCTAAAGGCATGGCGCACAAACCAAAATCAACTCCGAGCGGAATCACTTGGCAAGTGTCATTGATGTTTTTAGCGTACCAGGCGTCCCAATCTTTGGTTCCTCGGATAGGCCAATCTTGGGCTTGGGAAAATAGTGGTAGTAAGATCAATAAAAGGAGTAATCGTTTCATCAAATGAGTTGCTTTCATTTTTTTCGTTGCTTTTATTCAAAATCATTCAATTTCCACTCGATTCTACAGATTTAAAATCTTTTCTACTGAAGCGAGAACGGCCGCAATCACCTGCATTACTTGCTCGTCGTTGAGGTCGTAATAGACGGGTAACGAAATTTCTGTTGAATAGTTGGCATACGCTTGCGGGAAATCTGTGATTTGATACCCTAAATTCTTGTAGGCGCTGAGCAGTGGAAGTGGCTGAAAATGAACGTTTACGGCTACGTCGTGCTCAAAAATTTCTTGGATGATGGCATCGCGTTGAGCTTCAGTGATGTCCTTGATTCTCAATTGATACAAATGATAAGAGCTGATCTTTTCTTGTTTTTCATAGAGCGGTGTCCAGGCCCAAGATGTATTTTTAAAAGCGTGGTCGTACTGTTCAAAGATCTGCTTGCGGCGATCTAAATTTTCTTGATAGCGTCCAAGTTCAATTAAGCCAATAGCAGCCTGAATATCGGTCATGTTGCATTTGAAACCAGGCTCCAAAACATCATAGCGCCAAGCGCCTTTTTGGGTTTTTGCTAATGCGTCTTTCGATTGACCATGCAAAATTTTGATATTGAATGTTTTATAAATTTCATCGTGGTCAAAATCCGCTGGTAAATGAAAACTGATAGCGCCTCCTTCGGCAGTGGTCAGATTCTTTACAGCATGAAAGGAAAAGATAAGGCTCTGCCATCCCTCGTCCCCCACCCAAACTGCCCGTCTGGTCCCAGCCTTCCCACTGTCTGTCTGGTTCCCGCCTGTTCACCCCAATGCTCCTTACATTCCCCCACCTTATGGGTT